>JAJCYK010000058.1 GCA_029262935.1 Cytophagales bacterium
TGTTAGTCATGTTACAAATTTTGAGAAAATTCATTTTAAGATTCAAAATGATGTAAAGTTTGAAGTGCTCACTGACCGAGATTTACTGCGTACCATCATTTACAACCTATTGGAAAATTCTGTCAATTTTATTAAGATCGACAACGCGCAACCTTTCGTTAAGGTTCTCTTCAAATATGAAAGCAACTTTTTAATAATTGAAGTGGCAGACAACGGACAAGGAATTAAGAAAGAGCTACAAAGTGAAGTATTTAATATGTTCTACCGGGCAAATGAAAAAAGCTCAGGCTCGGGTCTAGGGCTTTACATCGTTAAAAACGCGGTGGAAAAGTTAAATGGTAACATCCAATTGAAAAGCAAGGAGTACAGTGGCACAAAGATTTCCATCTACATTCCCTATATGCACACCACTACACAAGTGCCCATCAACGCAAACTAATCTAAGGATCGCTTATTGAATAGGAGATAGCCTACATGAAGAAGTGCTCCAAACTGGCTTTCCTTATCGTCATAATAATTCATCTGTAATCCTATGGGCCCCACGGGGCTATGATATACCAACCCAGCGGTAGCGGTGAAATACAACTTTGTCAAATCATCCGCCAGTATCACATCCTGATCTTGCCCCAGACGCAGCTCTCGAAAAGGTTTAAAGATGTACCCCTCGAGTCGAAAATCTATATCCCTATTAATATTAAAGATATTCCTTATGCCACCGCCAAGGTAATTGTAAGCTCGGAAGTTTTCCAAGAAAAGCGTGGGGCTATCAATGAGCGGTAAAAATGCGGACGCAGTGATCCTGGATCCGGTGAGATTGAATGAAGTGGATTGGTTTGAAAAAACGGCTTGTACCATATAACCATACTTAAACCAACCTTTACCGAAATATTGTTCGGAATGCAGTTTAAGTCTTAACCAATTATTCCTTTTTCTCTGATTTTCCGTAAAGAGGGAAGTACTTCCTGGAGTCAATCGTTCGTTTGCTCTGAAGTAATCCACCGAAAGTGAAAAGTATTGCCCAGAAGAAGCGTATTGTTTTCTATTCAAATTATAGTTTGAGAAGTCCAGGCCGTAGCGGAATCCGTTAAACTTGAGTAAGTCTAATGTGTCAGTTGAAACAAACTGGCGTTCATTACTAAAGCGGTTGGTATTGTAAAAGTAGCCTCCATAAGCTCGTAACCGACTTCTGGTTCCCACAGCAAAACCGACATTAATACGACCACTGCGGTCGATTTCGTCAATAATTGTGGGATCCCTTTCCGCCAGAATTAATTCATTGGCATCGATGTAGTCCCAATGGTTGTAAGTGAAAACAGGCTCAATGTAAAACAATTTGGATGTGGGTATATTAATCCTTGACGCTTGGCGAAAAGATTGATAGAATCGCCCGGTATATACGTTCATGCTGTGCTTAAATAGAAGCTTGTTGAAATGAGTAAAATTGACCCCTAGAAATATTTGGCTGATACTACGGCTGCTTATGTTTCCACCAAATTCTATGTTGAAGTTATTGTTTGTTTCTCCTACAATCTCGAAATCATAAGCACTATCCATAGAATTATAAACCATGCCTGGCAAGATATTCTGAAAATAGTCGTCAGAAATCATTTTGTAATACCCAGAACGGATATCATAGGAGTTTAAATATTCCTTATCACTAAACAATTGTTTTATATATCGTTTTTGAGCTTCAGAAAAACCAGAAATGTGTAGATTTTTAAATTTCAATGGAGCCGCTTTAAGCACAAAGGCATGCCTTGCCTCTGCTACTGAATCGCAAGATCTTTCAAGACGTACTTTTCGCTTTATTTCACTAACATGCTTCATGCCTTCTACATAACCACTGTCGATCAGGGCTGAAACGTCTTCAAAGGACAAGGAGCTATAAGGGGTTATGTCAGGCTCTAAGTAGATGTCTTGAGCAGTAAGTTGTTTAACGTCGGGTTTATCCAGCAACATGGATAGTAAAGATTCTTGGATAAGTTCCTCATCGTCTTCGTAGGGGTATTCTTCAAAAACTTTGGAGCTTACATTCACTGCAATAATTATATCCGGATTAAATTCATTGCGGGCAATGTCAATGGGGAAGTTGTTGTAAATACCGCCGTCAAACAAATATTTATCGGTCACCTTCAATGGGCGAAAGAAAAACGGAACGCTAAGTGTGGCCCGTAACGCCTCGTTGAGTCTGCCATCTTTCAAAACCACTACGCGCTGAGTAAAGATGTCTGAAGCAACTGCTCGAAAAGGAATGAAAAGGCTATCAAAGTCATAACTCGAGCTTTGGGAAGCTCTTGCCAGCAATTCTGTCAACGCGTAATTTATGGCAAAGTCATTCGCCAGATTCGTATTTAAATTAACCGACGAGTCAACCGCTAAGTTTAGGTTTATGATGCTGGCATTGTCCTCTTGCCGGGCATAGTAAAAATTGTAATCGTTACCCAGTTCGCCGCCTACCCACTCCTGAAAATCGGGATCCAAAACCAATTGCTCAATTTCTTGAGAGGAATAGCCAGCGGCATAGAACCCACCAATTACTCCTCCCATGGAGGTCCCAACAATATAGTCTATGGGGATATGGTTTTCCTCCAGCACCTTAAGCACCCCCACATGAGCCAGTCCTTTAGCACCACCTCCGCTTAGAACGAGGGCTACCTTTTGAGCCGTAGATGCCATTGAAAAAAACAGGCAACAAATGATGAAAAGAAGTATGCGCATATAAGGGTTGAACCTTAAATTTACTAGAAGGTTGCCTTTTACCCAAGATATAACGTACGGTTTTCTTAGAAGTTGTCAGTCCCCTGCCAAGATCTGGAAAGACTCATTAGGATAGGACACGTTTTGTAATTGTTCCAGCATACTGATCATGACGCTATCATAAACAACTCTATGATTTTCAGTAATGGGTTCGGAGGGGGGAAGCTCTATCTTCAAAGCATCCACTTGAACTCCATTTTTCCAAAATCGGTAACACAAATGAGGGCCGTTGGCCAATCCGGTACTACCAACATATCCAATCGTTTCACCCTGACTTACCTTGGCACCTTGTTTCATGCCATTGGCAATTCTTGACATGTGTAGGTACTGAGTGCTGTAGGTACTGTTGTGTCTAATTTTTACATAGTTGCCATTGCCTCCTTTGTACCGCGCTTCGGTAATGATACCATCTCCAGCAGCCCTAATTGGAGTACCGGTAGGAGCTGCATAGTCGGTGCCCTTGTGAGATTTATATCTTTTTAGCACAGGGTGGAAACGACGTCCTGAGTACCTAGAACTTATCCTCGTGAATTTCACGGGATATTTTAAAAATGCTTTGCGTAAGGAATGACCTTTTTCATCGAAGTAATCGGGACCATTACCCTGATCAAATCGTACTGCATAAAAAGGATTACTTTCATGAATAAACTCCGCACCTAGAATTGGGCCCAGTCCTGCTGACTCCCCTTCAACTTCCTTTTCTTCATAAATGATTTTGTATTTATCCCCAATTTGCAACCGACCAAAGTCTAGTTGCCAACCAAATACGTCTGCTACATTATCCACTAATTGTGGTGAAGCCCCAGCCTCGATCATGGCATTGTAAAGTGACGACTCTATGGTGCCGGTTAATGACTTTTCAATGGTGACCACTTCTTTTTGACCCAAATAGACTTCGTTTGAATCATTTAAATCAAAGACCACATATTCGATTTTATTAGGCTCATAAATCATAAACTGAGCGACTGAGTCTGCATTACAAATGAGCTTGTAACTTTTATGTACGTTAATCTTTCGCACGTCAAATACTCCTTCGGCTCTCTTCGCTAGCAAATCAATTTCTTGTAACGGAACTTCGTAGTTGCTTAAAATGCTGGATAAATTTTCATTTGGTTTTACTACGTCCTCAATGATTACCTTTGCTTTAACATCAATTCCATAAAGCTTAGGAGTTACCTCCGGGACCTCTACGACAGGTTCAACAACTATCGGAGCAGGGTCCGAAGATGGGTTGGTCGCAGTTTCATATTCGAATAGAAAGGGCACACCTATCACACACAATAGGGCGATTCCAAAGAACCATTTACGCATAACACAAAATTGCAGTTTATAACTTTATAAAGCTATAAAATCTCCAGCTAATCATTTGCAAATTATCCAATGCTTTCGCATTAATGTAAGGAAACACCGTTATGTAAAGATAAAGTACTGTTATCATGGATAATATTTGGAATATTTTTTGTTGTAAATTTACAGTAATCAAACTTAGAGATATGAATATTCAGCAGTTGAAGAGAGTGATGACGCCTTTTTTTGTGTTAATAGGGTTCGCTATCCATGCCCAAACCCCAGCAAATGTGTATATCGGCCCTGAGATAAAAACGGAAAAGAGGGGGACTTTAGAGGATGTGATCGGCTATGATCAGCAAGGCTACTATATGATACGGGTAGAGCCCCAAAAATTCTTTCTCGAACAATACGACAAGGATTTGAACCTGAAGAAATCTCAGGAAATTGAATTAGGAAAAGGCTTGAACCGCAAAACCCTGGAATTCGCCGAACAGCTTGATGAGGAGATCTATTTGTTTACTTCTTTAAAGAACCAGCCTACAAAGGAAAGGATTTTGTATAGCACATTGGTTGATAGGAAGACATTAAGACCTAAAGAGGACCCAAAAAAGTTAGCAGCAATCAGTTATAAATCTCGTGGAAATGATGGTTTCTTTGACTACGATGTTTCCAGGGATAGTAGTAAGTTGACGGTATATTATAACTTACCTTTTCAAGCCAATACGGAAGAGAAATTTGGCGTATCGGTTTTTGACAATAAGATGAATCTTTTGTGGACCAAAGAACTACAACTACCATTTAAGGATCGACTTTACGAAGTTGAAAAATACCAAGTAGATAATAAGGGCAATGCTTATTTACTGGGAATTGTATATAAAGGTCAGGTGAGGGTCAGAAGACAAGGAAGACCAAATTATGAGTACCATCTTTTGGCTTATAATCAAGGAGAGTCGTACGAACAATACCTTCTCAATTTAAATGAGAAGTTTATTACAGATATGCAATTCGAGGTTACTCCCTCTGGTGATTTGGTCTGCGCTGGATTTTATTCTGAATTGGGTACCAGTAGCATAAAAGGAACCTTCTATTTGTTAATTGATACCAAGTCAAAGGAAGTCAAAAAAGAATATTATCAAGAATTTGAAAGCAGTTTTTTGGCCGATTTCATGTCAGCACGTCGTGCCGATAAAGGTCGGGAATTGTATGAATACGATCTCAATCGCTTGGAGATCCGGCGCGACGGCGGTGTCGTACTGGTTGCTGAACAATTCTACGTTAGGGAGTTGGACGATTACAATAACAGTGCAAGCAGGTTTGGCTATCGCCGTTACTCTACCCGTTTTGGGATTCTCAGGTTCCCCAGTCGTAGGTATGGCTACGGCTACCCTTATAATGGGGGGGATAGTGATGTCCAGTACAACTACAATGATATCATGGTGATAAATTTGAATCCCAACGGATCTATTCAGTGGGCCAGGAAGATTCCAAAAAGGCAACGGAGTAAAAACGATCAAGGAGTATATGCGTCCTATGCCTTGTCCATTGCTAAAGGCAAAATGTTCTTTGTATTTAATGACAACCCAAAGAACCTGAATAAACAAAGCAGTGATTTAAAAATCCATAATTTTACCAAAGGCAAAGAGTCAGTGGTGGTTATGGTTACAATCGATGGCAAAGGTGAAATGAAGAAAGAGCCTTTATTTCAAGTAAAAGATACCAATACGTATACTAAACCTAAGGTGTGTGAACAGATATCTCGAGATCAAATGATTATATACAGCCAACGAAATCGCAAAAACAAATTTGCTAAACTCACTTTTGACTAAATTTGAAAACACTCGTTTATGATTTCCTGATAGTAGGGGCAGGAATCTTTGGTGTGACTACAGCTTTGGAACTACATAGACGTGGGCACCAAGTAGCTTTGCTAAACCCTGACTCAATACCACATCCATTGGCGGCATCTACGGATATTAGTAAGGCCGTTAGAATGGAGTATGGAGGAGATAACGAGTATCTACAAATGGCCGCGGCCAGTATAGAAGGATGGCGGAAATGGAATGTACAATTTGAAGAAACACTCTTTCATGAAGTGGGGTTCTTGTTACTTACCCGTGGTGATTTGGATTCCGGGGCCTTTGGATTTGAACGTAAAAGTTGGGAGAACTTAAGCCGGCACGGATATGATGTACAAAGGTTGAACGCCACGGAAATAGGTGATCGCTATCCGGCATTTAACAACGAGTACTATGTCGATGGGATTTTCCACGCACAAGGTGGTTATGCCGAGGCTTCAAAGACCATAGTTACACTTACCAACTACGCCGTTTCACAAGGCATAGTCATCCATCAAGGACAAACGGTAAAGGAGTTCGTAGTAAATAACTCGCAAGTGAGCGGGGTACTTACAAAAGAAGGTTTAACCATTTCATCAGCACAGGTAGTGGTTTGCGCGGGAAATTTTACTCCCTATTTGCTCCCGGAACTCAAACCCTATTTCAAAGTAACCGCACACCCGGTGTTTCATCTGAAACCGTCTAATCCCACCTGGTATCGCCCCCCACATTGCCCGGTGTTTGGTGCGGATATATCGAATACCGGTTGGTATGGATTCCCGTATCACCCTACCGAAAAGGTGATAAAGATAGGAAGACATGGCCCCGGCTTAGATGTGGACCCACGACATGACCCCAGAGTGGTTTCTACCCAAGCAGAGCAGCAGTTAAAGGCTTTTTTAGAACAGTCAATACCTGGGCTGGCACAAGACCCAATGGTACAAGCCAAGCTATGTTGTTATACAGATACCCTTGATGGTCATTATTGGATTGACCGACATCCGGAAATTGAAGGGCTCACCGTAGGGAGCGGAGGTAGCGGACATGGCTTTAAAATGGCCCCTATAATTGGCGACATGATTGCCACTACTGCCTTAGGAGAGTCACACATTTGGTCTGATCGATACCAATGGCGTGAGCTCTCACCCGATACGGAGCCGACGGAAGAGGCTAGAAGTAGGTCTTAAAATATCCAGCCGATACATCTCATCCCTGGATAAAATGTTGCAAAATTAACAAAGATCACCCACCTGAAGTACTCCGTTGGCTATGCGGTGTGCGCAAAAGATGTTATTTGGAGAAAGTGCCGTATTCAAGCTTAAGAAAATGATGTAAACAGCTGATTAACAATTTGTTGCAAGTAAATGAATGCCTTACGTCGCCCAAATTCTATTTGGAATCTTCTTAGAATTTCGTTACATTATTTAAGCCGATAACCCTCAGATAAGGTTATCGGGACATCTCAAAATTTACCGCTATGAATTCAAGTAAACTTCTTATTGCAGGTTGTTTATTGGCGTTTCTCCTGACATCAGGTACCACGCCATTGGACAACAATAGTTCTCAGCTCAAAGGGTCATGGACACTTATAAAATATAAATATGGCACGGAAACGGACCTTAGTGATGTTCCTAAAATAATCACCTATGTTAAAAACATCACGGATACTCACTTCAGTTGGGCATCCTATGGTGAAGATGGGAATATCATCGCTGCTGGAGGAGGAACCTATACCGTAAATGGACAGATTTATACTGAAAACATTGAGTATTTTCATCCTTTGGGGTCAAACCTACCTGGCAGCTCTGTGGACTGGGACTATACAATCTCCGGAAATGACTGGACGATTTCAGGACACGTAAGAAACGTACAAATTAATCCTGGTAGTGGCAAATTTGAATCAATTGACTCTGTCCGTCTAGAGGAAGTTTGGCGAAAATTGTAAGTCTACGGTAAATTATTCTCTTGGAAGGCCTTTAATCCGGCATCAAGAAAGGCTACAAACTTAGGTACACTTTTCTCATAACCAACTGGGGTTACTAAAGGGTTTTGTGGATCTTGCGGATCAAGTAATACATAAAAAGGCTGTGCATTGTTGTTGTACCATTTTATTTGCAGATCTGCATTTTGCTTGCCAATGGATTTCTTGACCTTTTGGTCGTATTCGGAGGTGTACCACATGGTTTCAGGTAACTCCGTTTTCTCATCCACATAAAGTGCTACTACCACGAAGTCTTCCTGCAATCGTCGAAGCACTTCTGGCTGGGACCATACCACGGCTTCCATGTCTCTACAATTTACGCAACCGTGGCCCGTAAAGTCTATAAAGACTGGCTTGCCTTGTTCCCGAGCACAATCTAAGGCTTGTTCTAGATCATAGTATCCTTTAAGCTTGTGAGGTAAATGTAAAGGTATA
>JAJCYK010000059.1 GCA_029262935.1 Cytophagales bacterium
GCGTGCTTGGATAGTCTTGTGCAGTAGCCTGAAAAGCCCCAAATACTAACATTAAGAAGCAAATACAAATTAGTTTTGATTTCAAAGTATTGACAAACATGTATGTTCAATTTAGAATTTTATTCAAAAGAAAGTAATTCAAGAAGCAATCTTAGTCAAGGAACGAATGCTTCCTACTATCCACAAAATAAACAACTTCTATAACTAAAAAAAGCCGCATAAGGATTTAGGCGGGAACATTGCAAAGCGCTTGAAAATCTGACCAAGTTAACATCTCGACACCCTTATTTTTTGTAAAAGAATTTCGTGCCATGGCCTTTCCCAAGTGTTCAACCTTAATACCCCGGTATTTTTTCAACTTGCCCCATAGTATTAGGCTAAAATACGGCCAAACTGCCAAAGTCAAAGCCTGGCTAAACCCATATCTGTTACTGGGAGTCAGTATCATGGAAGGTTGAAATATACTTAGTCGCTCGAAATTTAAGGTTTTGAGTTCCTCAACCAATTCTCCCTTAATTCGAAGATAAAAAGAAAAAGATTTTGTGTTAGTACCCACAGATGCCAATAACTGAAAATGCTTAACGTCGGCTTTTTTACAAGCTTTGGCAAAGTCGAGCACTGCCAGTTTGTCGATTTTCACGAAATCCTCTTTGCTTACTTTTGAGGGTTCTCCTACCCCAAAAGTGCAAATTGCCGTGTGGTGCTTCATCAGTAGATGATCGTATGTTATAGGGTCAAATACATTGATCAAATGTTGAGATACTTTGTTCGAAGAAATCTCTGGCACTATTCTTCGTCCCAACAGAGTAAGCTGTCCTACTCCTTCCATTTCCAGGAGTTCTTTTAAGGTTTCACCACCCACTGCACCGGTGGCTCCTAAAAGAACTATAGACAAGGGACTGATATTATTCACTGGAGTAACGCTAGCTGCTTCTAATTTAATAGTTATTGATAATATGACTATTAAAGTCCAAAACCAATTTACTTAGTGGCTACCTTTGAAATCACTTTATGGTAATATTCCATGGCCCTTTTCTCAGTTCTATGATGCAATTTAATTGTAGATGGAAAAAGAGCCTTTCGACAGGATAGATAAACAGTTACAGTATTATTCATAGCAGAAATGATTTTCTGCGGACTGTATTCAGCCACTGTACTCTTTAGGAGATCAATATCTTGATCTGAAAAAGTGAATTCTACTCTTCGCAAACCCCTAGGTTGCTGGTGGTTCTTTAATTGTAAAAGTGGTGCTAAGACAAAGGTTCTAATATACCCTATAAAGTCCAAGGTTTCAAATACTCTCCTCGTCCAATCTTTAATGCGGCATAATGTACCCAAATCCAGAACCTGTCCTCTATCCATTGAAAATCTAAGCCGGGATATTTTGAGGGGTATTTTTTTATGACTTTTGCCAAATCCACATTTTCGGTATCTAACAATACAATAGGATCTTCCACCCTTACTTGAAACTCCTCTAGTGTTACAAACTTCAAATCAACATGAAGTAAGGGATCGTTCGTACAGGCAAATTAATACCCGAGGTTCTCCCACATGCTCTCCGGTGAAAGCACTCAAAAGGTTGCCTAAGTCTTGTGCCACCTGAACCATTTGACCAACATCATAGAAATCTTGTCTTTAGTTACTATGTTAAAATCAAGATCGCTAAACTCATCCATATCTCCTTTTATCCAGGAGCCGCCTACTGCAACGCCAAGCACCAATGGGTTCTTGTTTAAAAGCGAGATGGTATTTTCAGCAAAACGTTTCTGTATCATGAGTTTGCCCCCTTAGATTGACTATATAAAATTGAACATTATGTTATGTACGTCGTGGTAACAAATTCGTTCAAAAATTTTTCTGCCCGGCTGTCAAGATACATATATCTTTAAAACCATGTGCTGCAATAGCCCCAACTGTTTGTGGGTTAACTCTTTATAGTTTAAGGAAAACTTCTTCTGAAGATAGAATGAGAAAGCTCAAATACAAATGGAATAGAGTAAGGGCTTTTATTCAGCTCTTAACGCATCCACCGGGTTCGTTAATGCAGCCTTAAAGCTCTTGAAGCTTAAGGTAATAAACGCCACCAAAATAGTCCCTAACCCAGCAACTAAGAAGACCCACCAATGAATTTCTATACGGTATGCAAATACTTGCAACCATTTATTCATTAAGTAGAACCCAATGGGAAATGCCAGCAAAAACGAGATGAGAACCAACTTTAGAAAATCTTTCGAGAGCATAGCAACAATTTGTGAAGCACTAGATCCTAAGACTTTTCTGATTCCTATCTCTTTGACCTTTTGTTCTGTGGTAAAGGTTACTAAACCCAGTAATCCCAAACAGGCTACAAAAATGGTCATTGCAGTAAAAACCCTAATGAGCGTTCTTAACTTTAGCTCTGTTAAGTAAATTTGTTTGTAAGACTCATCCAACAATGAATAATTGAATGGCTCATCCAAGTCAAATCCTTCCCACATTGTTTTCATGGTCGCAATGAGTCCACCAATATCTGATTTTGAGGCTCGTATGATTAGACCAGGATTTGGATTGTTCAACATAAACAAAGGTTCAATTGGTTGATAGAGAGAATTGAAATGAAAATCTTTTACGACACCAATAACTGTTAGATCCACTTTTCCGTCATCTGTACCCATTGTAATCATGCCCCCAATTGGATCATCGCTTATACCAAACATCCGGGCCGAAGTTTCATTGATTATGGTATTTGAAGATCCCGGACCATCATCTTTGGAAAAGTCGCGTCCTGAGATCAAGCTCATACCCATGGTTTGAAGATACTGATCGTCTACGTTATAAATAAAAGTCCTTCTAAATGATTCTGACTGCTGATTTAGGTATATATTAAACATTCCGCGATTGGTACTACCCGCCGGAATGTACCCAGAACTGGTAACATTCATTACCCTGGAATCGTTGCTAAGTTTATTCTTAAATACGGCCTCCTTATCTCCCAAAATAGCGCTATCTCTAATTACAATAATTTGATCTTTGTCATACCCGAGATCTTTGTTTAGCATAAATGACATTTGCTGATCAGCAATAAGTGTAGCGATAATCAGGATTACAGAAATGGTAAACTGAAACACTACCAAACTACTTCTAATTCCTTTTCCTTCACCCGTACTAGCAAACTTACTTTTCAAAGCCGCGAGTGGCTTAAAGGAGGAAAGCACAAACGCTGGATAGCTCCCCGCAAGTAAGCTTATAGCTAACCCCAACAGCAGCAAATAAGCAAGCATTAGTGGGGAAATCAACTGGGTTAATTGAAGGGCTTTACCAGATAAAGAGTTAAAAAAAGGTAAAGAAAGTACCACTAAAGCTAAAGCCAGGACAATTGAAATTAGGGTAACTAAAGTTGATTCTGTTAGAAACTGTGATATAAGTTGACGCTTGGAAGATCCCAAGGCCTTTTTGATACCTACTTCCTTGGCCCTTTTTGAGCCAGCAGCAGTGGCCAGGTTCATGAAATTAATACAGGCAATTAATAGAATAAACAATGCCACCGCACTAAATATATACACAGTTTTGATATCTCCCCCTGGTTCCAGTTCACTTGAACTTGCTAGATCTGATTGCAGGTGAATCTCTGTAAGCGGCTGTAGAAACAAACCCACAGTATTTCCATTTTT
>JAJCYK010000060.1 GCA_029262935.1 Cytophagales bacterium
ATTTATATGTGGATAATACAGTTTTAGATATTTCTGATGTATGGGGCTCTAAATGTTAAAGATTTCATTAAGCACTTCCGTTATTTTGGCGTCCTCACCTCTTTTGCACGCCATCTTTAGTTGTACCACGGGTAGCTTGATCACCCGGGCTACAATATTCTTGGTAATGTCATTGATTAAGTCTCTCTCTTCGAGGTCGAAATGTTTCAGGTGCCTCGCTATTTCCTCTTGTCTAATCTTTTCTAGGGCTGCTTTCATTTTATGAATTGTAGGTTGCACCTTGAGTTGTTTGGCCCATTCAAAATATTCGGAAAGCTCATCATTTATGATTGCCTGCACTTTTGGGACCTCGTCAATTCTTTTCTGCACTGTTAATGAAATCTCATCATGGATATGATCCATATTAAGCAAGGTAATATTTGGTTCATCCGCTAATTCGGGTGCTATACTTCTTGGAACAGATAGATCGATAAAGTATCTGTGGGTACTCCGGCAACTTGGCTTGATGTTCTTTTTGGATAGGTAGGGTTCCTCTACGCTCAAGGTGGAAATTACTAGTCCAACCTTATCTAATAATAAGTGCGCGTGGTTAAAAGGAACGGACTTTAAATCTAACTGGGCAGCTAAAGCCCCGGACTTTTCCTCGGTACGATTCGAGATCCAAACATCATAACCTGATTTGGACAATTTCTTACTTAATGCTGTGCCCACCTTGCCAATACCTAAAATGAGTATCTTATCATTCTTATTAGGTAGTAATTTCTGCACTAATTTTTTTGTTGTTTGGGCTACTGAAGCATTACAATCTTTAAAGCGTGTTTCCTGAGTAATCCTCTTATGCGTGCGAAAGATAGCATGTAGCAATCGGTGTAGGAAGAGACCTGCCATATTAAGGTCGCAGCTATGTTGGTAAGCCATTTTTACTTGGTTTATGATTTGGGAATCACCCAACACCTGTGACTCAAGACCTACCGAAACGCTAAAGAGGTGTTCTGTTGCTTTTAACGATTCTTCAAATAATTGAAAGCGTGAGGTATCATGCTCCAAGTTGGGTGCGAACAATTTTAGAAGTGCAATTAATTGTTGGCAATCAACCGAATTAGACCAAAAGTACACCTCAAATCTATTACAGGTTGAAATCACTAACATTTCATCAATTCTGCCTAACTCTTTAGCATATTGAAGCAAACTTCGACTGGTACAGGAGTTCATTGCGAATTGTTCTCGAACTTCCAACGAAGCATTTTTATGGGAAAGACTGATAGCTTTTAAAGGGATATTCATTTTTCCTTGGACCTCCAACTTGTGCGTATAAGTACATTGGTAAATTGTAGTTGCTGGATCATGATTTTGGGATTCGACATTCCACTGGTTGAGAAGTCAACTTGACTTGACTCTAAGGCATTTTTTAGATTTACTATCAACTTGTGTAGGTAAACCTGATGCCAGGTATTACATTGAGCGGTTCGAATGGTGTGGAGTTATTTCTACATGTGGTTCTAAAGCCGTTCACACTCAATTACCTGATCATCAGATTCAGATGGTAATTTTCAAGGTGAATAATTAATCAACTTGTTCGGTTATTGACTCCCAATTAACTAGCCGTGTAGTATCTTTCATTGATCACCAAACCGTCACGCCATTCTCTCCTTAGTACTTCATTCCAAAGAATGGGAGTGCCATCAGTTTTGGTGAGATCGAATGTGTATTCCGACATAGTAACATCTTCTCCTACAGCTTGACTGTGTAGTGCGATCTCATTGACACTGCCGATGCTTTGAAAAAATTCTTTTAATTTTTCTTACTTCTGATCGAGGCCACGAGTTTCGGTACCGTTTCCTTCGATGGTAATGACATCCGGATGAAAGAAGGTGCCTACTGCGTCCAGAATGTTTCCGGCTACTACTTGTTGGTCTAGGGTTGCTACGCGTTCTTGTAAGTTTTCAATTTGCGTTTCCATTTTTTTGTTGGTTATGGTTTAAAATTTGATTTATTCTACTTTAATATTACCTAATCAGCTCTTTTACAGTTTTTTATTGGATCGGTTTACATAAATAACCTCCTTGAAAAATTGATGATTATGAAAGTAAAGCAATGGAAATTCGCCAAGGTTATCGACTCAAATCAGGATTTGAGTCCAACTTGTCAAAAAAAAATTTCAGGAAGCTATGGCTTGTTGTTGATATTCTCTGGGAGTGATGCCCTCCTGTTGCTTAAAGATGCGATTGAGTGAGGCTTTAGAATTGAACCCACTTTCAAATCCCAGGGCTAATATGGTAAACCTTCTTTTATGTGGGTCCTTTAGTAGATCCTTGAAATAGCTTACCCGAAACTTGTTGACATATTCATAAAAAGATATTTGGGCCATCTGATTGATGGTTTGAGACACGTTATGACCCGTTACATCTAACCGCTGGGCAATATGTTGCACTTTAAGTTCGGAATCATGAAATATTTGTTCCATCTCAAATAGTTGCTCTATTTGATCAAACAAACGTTTCATTTCATTTTCCGAAAGAGATGATGTTTTATATTTCTCTAAAGGTTTTTCTGAATGCCCATCTGAGTTAGGGGAATTTTGCTCAGAATAATTCGCTAGCGTATATTGTTGGATACCATGGTAAATAAGATAAAAAAGAGAAAGCAGTAGCACAGTATTGGTGATGGCGTATGGTATTTCTATGTTGGAGATGTAACCAAAATCATAACCGAGGAAAAGTAGTGATGATAGCGTGTTTTCCCCAATATACACCCAGATAAAGTACCTAAGCCAATTCAAAGAGATAGCCTCAATATTTGAGAAATATTGCTTTATGGTAAGCCTATAATGACGTAATTTGCTCAGTAGCCAAATCAGCACTGCTATTTTATAGACCCCGTGCATTTTGTAGAAGAAATAATAGTCCGGAGGTGGGTCAAGAAGTAGTTGCTGCGCATAGTTTTCCAGTCGATTGAAGGCGAATATATCAATCAGTATATAAAACATATAAACCCCATCAAAAGCAGCAAACCACCACCAAACCGGCTTGAATTTATGCTCCTTGTCAATGAGAATTAGTGTGTAAATAACGAAGGGAAAAAAAACGGAAGCGGCGAACAAGCCTTGAACTGTGAAACTTACCAGACTCAAATGGAAGGTTACCCAAATGTTGGAGAGAAGATAACCCATCCACAGTAGCAAGATGACCATTAAAAGATAGTCCGTATTGATTTTCTTTTTCTTGCTGATAACGAAAATCAGAAAGATGAGTAGGAGAGTGGCTGCTATTATATTTACGATGAGCACGAACTGCGACTTCTATTTATTGCAAAATAACTAACGACTATCCTGCCTGGAAATGCCAACATGCTTACGAGCCCCTGTTGACGTAGGCCGGAATCAAATGGATGTCTATTTAAATTAGTGATTTTTGGGGCTAAGTCCCACATGGCAAAATAAATGTTGAAAAAATAGAAGCAATATTCCCATAGCTTGCTCAATATAATGCCTTGGAGAAGTGTAATTCTGCGTGTAATCTAATTATGCCTTCTTTGGGAAGTTTTGGTGAATTTTCAATACTTCTATTTGCTGTAAGTGCCTTTCTAGGTGAAATCGAATAAAATCCAACCTTTGAACAACGTTTAGCGGACCCGAAATAGGATGGGGATATATGGCGGTTTCTGCATTGACTCCGTGGAGTATTTTTTTGAGACCTATGAGAAGTTCCCTACAATTCTCAAGAGAACAAAT
>JAJCYK010000061.1 GCA_029262935.1 Cytophagales bacterium
AATTGGTCTACCAGCCGGTTGCAAAAATCAAAAGTAATGGTTTCTGGGTCAAGCCCACCTGCAGTACCATCAGAAATGGTGTGCAGTGTAGATGGTGGTACGATGCCTTGTTCAGCAATGGAGTCCGCCATTTCCGAAGCATTCGCAGGTTGTACTCCTATTATCTGAACGTTAGGATTGTACGCTTTTAGATAGGCGGCGATTCCCGAGATCAGTCCGCCCCCACCCACTGGCACAAATACTGTTTCGATCTTTTCACATTGATGAACAAGCTCATGGGCCAGTGTACCTTGGCCCGCAATTACATCCAAATCATTGTAAGGGTGTACCAAAGGTAAATCATGTTGTTTAGCATAGGCTGCTGCGAGGATTTCCGATTCCCCACTATGCGTGCCGGCGATTTTAATTTCAGCGGAGGATTGTCGCAGTTTTTGCAATTTTGCAGGAGAGATGTTTTCAGGAACAAATAGGGTAGGTATACAATTATAAGGCTGCGAAGCATGACAAACTGCGGCTGCATGATTACCTGTACTGGCTGCTACCACTTTAGGGATTTGGGCAGTGTCTTGACTTAGTGTGTGGAATTTGCTTAATGCTCCTCTTAATTTAAAAGACCCCGTGATTTGTTCGTTTTCTAGCTTTAAATGGACCTGGCAATTGGCTAGCTTACTTAAACCTGGGTTTTCGACTAAAGGGGTCTTAACCAAAGCGTCAGCGATGCTAGGATACAACTGGTCGATTTGCTGTTTCATTTTGTAAAGTCTGAGATTATTCGAATACCCCCTTGTTCAAATTTATCCATTTGCGGTAAGGCTTCCACCGAATCTCCTAAAGAGAGCGTTTGGGAGATTAACATTGCCGGATTCATTACCCCATTAACAATCATTTCAAGCATTTCCGGAAACCTATTGGACTGAATGCCGTGACTGCCGATTATCTCCAGTTCATTGGCTACTACAAAGTTCATAGATACATTTGCTGTCTGCTGTTCTGGAGGCATAAGCCCAACTTGGAGGTGTTTTCCTCTTTTTCTTAAACATAATAGACCCGCTTCAACCAAACCTGGACTACCAAAAGCATCAAGGCTTACATGAGCTCCTCCGCTGGTAAGTTCTTTAATTGCCGGTACACTTTCCTCTAAGCTACTATTAATAATGGCATCAGCGCCTAGTGCCTGTGCCAGATTCAACGGTTGCTGACTCATATCAACGGCAATCACTTTTGCATTCAGCGCCTTGGCAATCATTATAGCTGATAACCCCACACCTCCGCAACCAAACACGACTAACCATTGACCTTCGCTTAATTTGCCCTGGTCCTTTAATGCCCGAAAGGCCGTGGAAAAACGGCACCCTAGTGCGGCGGCTGTAGCATCATCAATAACGTCAGGTAATGCTACCAAATTGAAGTCTGCAAAATCAATAGCTACGAACTCCGCAAAAGAACCCCAATGGGTAAAACCAGGTTGGAATTGGTTGTTACATACTTGAGGATCCCCTTGTAAGCAATAGCCACAATTTCCACAGCCGCTCACAAATGGCACGGTAACCCTCGACCCAATTTTCCATTTTTTTACTTGATTTCCACAGGCCACCACCACTCCTGCTAGTTCATGCCCTGGGATATGCGGCAAATGTATATCAGCATCATGGCCCATCCATCCGTGCCAATCACTTAAACAAAGACCCGTTGCTTTAACTTTCAATACCACTCCCGCTGCTGGAGGTGTGGGGTCTTGGACCTGGGATAATTCGATGGGGCCTTGAAAGGTATTGTATAGGACAGCTCTCATAATTTAAGACTGATCACCCAACTTGGCTAACATATCTTTGGCGTTTTGATTGTCTTGATTCAGGTCCAATGATTTTTGGTAGTTTATTATTGCCAAATCTTTGCTTCCATTGTTCATATAGGCCTCGGCCAAACTATCATAAGTATTGAAGGCCTCAGGGTATAAAATTGTATTGATCGTGAATAACTGAATTGCTACTTCAAGCTGTTTATCGCCCATCAATTGGTACCCTAGTCTATTTAAGTGGCCTTCGGAAATATCTCGGGAATCAGGATCTTGTTCTTTTAGTTTTTGGTATTCCTCCAAAGCTTCGTCATAGGCTCCAGCCATCAACTTTTCATAAGGTACCTGCATGTCCTCTGTCATAAGTGGATGATCAAATGTGGGTTCCTCTTCATTTTCGGGAGAAAACACCAGATGTAGTTTTCCAGTTTCTGGCTCTTCTTTAAATTGGATCGTCCTGCTCAGATGACGCCGTACGTAAGTAGTGTCGGTGACCTTAAATAAGGCTACCGGGTCGTCCCTTAAGTATTTTAGGTACAATTGTCCCTGTTCTTCATACACTTCAATCAGGTTATCTGCGCTAAAGAAATACCGACCACTGATGTGCGCCAGTTCATCCTCTGGCACGGGCTGATCCTCATAAATGGGTGGCAAATACTCATCCCATTGATAAGTTTGTGCTACCGATCGAATTAATTCCGCTATAAAATCAGGATGATTTGAGTTAGTCAATACCACTACGCCGTAACCTTTGCTTTTGTGAAACAGCAGCTCACTAGAAAAGCCTTCGTCCCAACCTCCATGACCCAGATAGGTTTCTTGACCTTTTTGTTCAATGAAAATACCCATTCCTACGAAGTCTTCTATAAATGGGCTAACCATATGTGTTGCCATGGATTGGGACAACACCTTATTGCTTTGGCCCTGATGAGATAGGCCTAACTCAATAGCAAAGAGGGCTAAGTCTTCTGCGGTGGTCCATAAACCTGCGGCAGCCATTTCTGGATAAGTGTGCCGCTTACCTGTGGTCATTGATCCATCAGGTAAATATCCGGTGGCAGCACGTAATAATTGCTCTCCCGTTAAGGGTTGTTGGTAAGTACTTTGGTTCATCCCTAAAGGTTCTAAAACCAATTGCGCTAATATCTCCGGAAAACTATCTTCCGGACTTTGATCAATTACCATTTGCTGCATAATACA
>JAJCYK010000062.1 GCA_029262935.1 Cytophagales bacterium
TTGAGGTGCCCACGCACGCAGCTTTTAACCGGCGAGTTGCCCAAATACAAGAGAAGTATCCATGGTTGGTTTGCGAATGGGACAAGAAAATCGCCGGTTACGCTTATGCCGGGAGTCATAGATCCAGAGATGCTTATCAATGGTCTGTTGAATTATCGGTGTATGTCAATGCCCAATTTCAAAGAAAGGGTATTGGCAGGGCCTTATATGAAAGTTTAATAGCTCTTTTGAAACTTCAAGGGTTTGTAAACGCCTTTATTGGAATCACCTTACCCAACGAGCCTAGCACCAAATTTCATGAGTCCTTGGGGTTCCAACCTATAGGAACATATCATAATGTTGGCTACAAAAAGGGCCAGTGGCACTCGGTAGGGTGGTGGGAATTGCCTTTGAGTGTGTGGAGTAATGCCCCAAAGGTTCCCCTATCTCTGCTTGAGGCCGGTAACCTGGAGGGCTGGCAAGATGCTTTTCAAACCGGTTTAAAGTTTATAAAAGGTAACTAACCTGTAGCTGGGGGGACGTCGCGTTTTAGTATGAGCCCCGAGATAATACTAACCACCAATCCTATCAATAAAACTGTGGCAAACATCACTAAATATTGAACAATTGGATTTGAAAATGTTTCCATCTCAGATTTTATCTCCGCAACACGTGCTTCATAGGCAACTTCGTTTGCTTCCTCTATACTATCCATCTGTACTTGATAATAATCTTCGTAAAAGTCGGGATCGATAAAGTTTACATAAATTTGATCGTAAATGCCAAAAGCAATAGCGGGAAACAAAGTAATAAGTACTCCCAGCTTTAAGGCTTGCCCGAAGGATACCACCCCACCGTTTTGATGATCACGGTAGTGCCTTATTCCTATATAAACAAAAATCATGGACAAAAATATGGCGAGATATCCTAGAACCTCCCCCCAATGAAAACCGCTTTCATCTTTTGAAATAAACATCAATGAAATACCTGATAGCGCTACTATTGCTATGGCGGCTCTAATTCCGTATCGAATAATTGTTGTTCTCATGATTAACTTTTTGAATGAAACATGCTTCAATTAACAGCCTGTCAAGTTCTCATCACTCATACTAAAGTACCAATTTACGTAAAAGCGGAAAACTCATACCAAGGTACTACTGGATAATGGCCAGCTGCTGGGCCCTGGAAATGGCTTCGGTACGCCTCTTAGCGGCCAGCTTGACCAACAGGTTTGAGACATGGGTTTTGACGGTACTTTGTGAGATGAAAAGACGATCAGCGATTTCCTGGTTGGAATGACCCAGTGCCATTTGCTCAAGTACTTCATATTCTCGGGGGCTAATACCCAGGCGGTCAATTTGCCCTTTGTCGATACTTCCTTTAAAAACTGGTGGGGTTGGCTTGAAGATATACCTACTCAAGTAAACGCCCATACCAATAAATACGATAGCAAATACACCAATCAAAAGTTCCGTTTTCCACATTTTAGAAACCAAATTGTAGTTGGTTAATTGTACCAGCAGTAATAGAGCTGCCGCCAGTAAACCAAAACGAAAGATGACATTTTTCATAGCCCAATTCTGTGGAGTATAAGAAAGGAAGATTTTGTAATTAATGCCAGTGATAAAGTTTAAAATTCTCTCCCCTGTGTATGGGTTAAACAGGAATGTAGTATTTTAGGATTCCTCAAAAATTCATAAACAGTGAGAAGTTACTTTTTGCTTTTATTTGCTATCGCCCTGATCATAGGTTGTACCTCGAAGTCCCGTGATCAATCTTCTTTCGTCCTGGGTGATATTGATATTCAAGGTCATCGTGGGTGTCGTGGTTTATTACCTGAAAATTCCATAGCGGGCTTTCTTCATGCATTGGAACTTGGAGTTACTACCCTGGAAATGGATGTAGTCATTAGCCAGGATCAGCAGGTGCTGCTGTCCCATGAACCCTTTATTTCGCACCTAATATGTACGGACAGTACCGGCGCCCAGATTGAAGAGGCCTTGGAAAAACAGTACAACATATATCAAATGGATTATCAGGAGATCCGGCTATTCGACTGTGGTAGCAATGGTCATCCTAGGTTTTTGGAACAAAAAGGTATGGCCAGCCACAAGCCCCTTTTGTCAGATGTCATTCAGGCAGTGGAACAAAGGAGAGCGGAATTGTCAACAGGTCCCGTCTTCTACAATATAGAAACCAAAACCAGTGTCCAAGGCGATGCGCTTTTTCATCCACCTCCCAAAGAATTTGTAAGTCTCTTACTAGAGCAAATCTCAGCCATTGAAGAGCACACCATCATTCAATCGTTTGACCCTCGTACCTTGCAAGAAGTAAAACGACAAGCGCCACAGATCAAGCTAGCGTTACTTGTCCAAAACATCCACACGCCAGCAGAGAACTTGGCCAATTTGGGTTTCGATCCAGAAATTTATAGCCCAGAACACGTGCTGATTGATGATCATTTAATTAATCTGCTACACGAGCGCAACATCAAACTAATCCCTTGGACCATAAATGAGGAGGAAGATATGCAAAAGTATTTGCAACTGGGTGTTGATGGCATAATCACAGACTATCCCGACCGCCTGCTCCGGATATTGGGTAAGCTTTGATTATTAAATCGACTTCTCGGGTATTTCCTTATATTTAGCCATGAGTCATCCGTTGTTTGTGCTTGCCGTGCTGTGCGCCATTGTCGCAGGTTCAGAGTATCTCATTAAGAATACGGTTTTGAAGCATTTGGGCAGTGCCTTATTAGTGATCCTGTTGGGTGCCGGTTTTGCAAACTTAAAAATCATTCCCAGTGCCTCCAATGCCATTCCTTTGTACCATGGTATTTTTAACTATGTCGCTCCCCTGTCTTTATTTTTTTTACTGCTGGATGTGAATGTAAAAAACTTAAAACATGCGGGTATTCCTATGTTGGTGATGTTTTTAATAGGAACAGCTGGCACTCTGGTAGGGGTTTGGGTGAGCATGCACTATTTGGTGGGCCCGACGGCCTTTGGGGCCTGGCGTGGCGTGTTGGGAGGCATGTTTGCCGCCACTTATACTGGAGGTGGCCTTAACTTCAATACTGTGGCCTTGCATTATAAGATGATGGAAGAAGGCGTTATTTACGCCGGTGCGGTGGCAGTAGATAACATCATCACCGCCGTGTGGATGTTGGCTTGTTTAGTAATTCCCGTTGGGTTACAAAAACTATGGCCTAGACAATCATTAAACAATACCAACCAGGCTACCGAAGCTTATGATGAAGATTCAATTAACCTGCAAGATTTTAGCTTGCTCTTAGCCTTGGGGATTGCTACGTGGTATGTCTCCAACCTACTAGCTACCCAATTTGCGGCCAGAGGAGTAATGATCCCTGAAATTCTCATACTAACAACCATCGCCTTGATCTTTGCGCAAATACCCAAGGTTGCCGCACTTCGTGGGTCCCGTGTACTGGGGCTGTTAGGAATATACCTTTTTCTTACCGTAGTGGGGGCCTACTGTGAACTCACTGCATTGGCAGCAATTGGCCCTTTGGCAGGACAACTGCTGCTATTTACCAGTGCATTAGTTGCTATTCATGCCTTGTTTATCTTTGGGGCAGGTGCCCTATTGGGGTACGATTGGCAATTGATATCAGTAGCATCGCAAGCCAATATAGGTGGTTCTACTAGTGCATTGGCACTAACTGAAAGTTTTAATCGAAGAAGCTTGTTGATACCTGCAGTGCTGGTGGGGTCCCTGGGCAATGCTTTAGGTAGTTATCTGGGCTTCCTCATGGTGGGAGCCTTGTAAGAACCTGACGGGGTTTGAAGAAGACCTATTATTCGCCTTTAAAATACCCTAATGGTGGCACCCCTTAGCTCAATTTATTATATTGGTTCACTATTTACTCCTTTAGACAATGAATGGAAAAAAGGACAAGGTACATTACCACTCCTACTTGCAATTAGATCAAATTCTTAGTGCTCAAAAATTACGCAGCGAGGAGCTACTGGTCAAGCCTGCCCATGATGAAACGCTGTTTATTATAATACATCAAGTTTATGAACTTTGGTTTAAGCAAATCATTCATGAGCTGAATGCCGTAATCGATCGGTTTAATGAAGACCGGGTGGATGAGCGTAACATCGGTATTGCTGTGGCCAATTTGGATAGAGTAATAGAAATACAAAAACTCTTAGTCCAACAAGTAAGGGTTTTGGAGACCATGACTTCCTTAGATTTTTTGGAGTTTAGAAATTTACTTTTCCCAGCCTCGGGTTTTCAGAGCTTTCAGTTTAGACATATTGAAGTACTGCTCGGGTTAAAAGAAAAAGAACGCCTTACTTATGGGAAAGTCCACTACCAAGATTTTTTTACTCCGACGCAAAAAAAGCTCCTGGACAAATTAGAAAATGGTGGGTCTTTGTTTGATTTAGTAACGCGCTGGTTGGAACGGACTCCTTTTCTCGACTTGCAGGAATTCAACTTCTTAGAACAATATATTGTATCCGTTCGACGCATGTTTAATGAACAACGACAGGTAATTGTTCAGGACACTCAAATGACTCATGAAGAAAAAGACATGCGTTTGGAAATGATTCAAAACAGCGAATCCTTTTTTGGGCAAGTTTTAGATGAAGAACAGTACCAGGAGCTAATAGCAAACGGTACCATGAAATTGAGCTACAAAGCGACCATGGCCGCTTTATTAATCAACCTATACCAGGACGAACCTATCCTGCAAATGCCCTTTAACCTATTAGAGCGTTTGTTAAACATTGATGAGTTATTTACTACATGGCGCTACCGCCATGCACAAATGACCATGGGAATGTTAGGTAAAAAGCCGGGAACTGGCGGTTCTTCAGGTCACGATTACCTGCGGGCCACGGCCGAAAAGCATCACGTCTTCAAGGATTTTCACAACATTACCACGCTGCTGATTCCCAGGTCGGCTCGACCGGAACTACCTAAGTTTATCAAAAAGGAACTCGGGTTTTATTTTACTCACAAAGGGTAGAGGTCATTCACCAATACGATTTTTACGATAACCTCGGATTAATAAGGGAATCCAACCCAATAGTGGTATGTAAAACGCCAGAGTAAATGGATTCTTAAAGAAGTACTTTAGCCCGGACCAAAAGCCTACGTTTAATGTGACCGGCTGGCTGTGGTGCTTTGAATACTGACGGTGATGTTCATGAAACAGTAAAGGCCACCCAGGAGGTGAATAGTAGTTTAAGGTAAGTATATCTTT
>JAJCYK010000063.1 GCA_029262935.1 Cytophagales bacterium
CTAAGAAAAAATTACTGTTCGATCCAGGCACTGAATTTAAGTACAGCAATATGGCTTATGACCTCTTGGGGTATTTAATTGAATACCTTAGTGAAATGCCCTTTGCGGACTATTTAAAGACACAGATCCTAATTCCTGCGAATATGCCTACGGCAGATTTTGATTTTTCGCGATTACCCACCGAATTAAAAGTTACACCATATACTAAAAGCAGCGCATCTCTTCAACCTCGGAAAAATTATCCCTACAATCCGGCTCATGCTCCCAGTAGTACCCTCAACGCCAATGTTCGTGAACTGTTGAACTGAACTCAAAGCCTGACCGAGTCAAATTCCAGTTTATTCAATGAAATGACGTCCCCTTCAGAAATTTCCACCAGAATGGGACTAGGTTGGTTTTTAGGTAATCTAAATGGGACACCCACGGTATTTCACTACGGTGGAGATCGCGGGTTTAGAAGTTATTTGTTAGTAATACCTGAGAAGAACTTATCCATGGTGGTATTGGGTAATTCCGATCATGGAGAAGACTTTCGACAAGAGATCCTGCATGGTATATTCGAGTTACTCACCGACAAGTAATGACAAGAATCATCATACAGCATTTAAGCGGATATCATTAACTTAGTCACTTATGGATGCCAGAATAAGATCCGTACTTGATTTTATTGAAGCCAACCTTCATAGGTCATTGAAGCTAAAAGAATTGTCTCAAACGGCTTGTATGAGCGATTCGCAGTTTCACAGACTTTTCAAATCCAATACCCAGCAAACACCTTTTAAGTTTATTGAGGCGTTAAAAATGGCCAAGGCCTATCAAATGTTGGTGCATGAAAGCGCCCTGGTCCATGAAGTAACCTGTGCTATTGGCTATAATGATTATGAAACATTCTCCAGGGCTTTTAAAAAGCATCATCATTTAGCTCCGGACGATCTAAAGGCTTTAGCCAGACACGTGGAGGAAAGTGACGCTAAGGTGGAAGACCTGGTAATCGTGGGTTGGGATAATGAAAAGAATGAGGGAGAGATTGTATTAAAACTACAGCAATTAATCGAGGAGCATAATCTGACACCCCAAGATCTAGAACAAATTAAAGCATACGAAGTTCGCCACGATACTAGCGAAGCTACCTCGGGTCATGATTTAGTTAAAAACAAATACAGAGTAGTGGATGATCAACAATTATGGCAACGTCTAATAAAACAAATCTCCATCATGAACATTAACAAAGTCTATCACTCGAAATACTCTCCCGAAGAGTTGTTTAAAGCCTGGGTGTCTCCAAACATGACTATTCCTCCCGTGGTGAAAATTGAAGTAAACCCAGTAATTAATGGGCATTTAATTCTTCATACCAAGTCCCCGGAATTTGAATCTACCATGACGGGTGCATTTTTAGAAATTGAATTAAATCGATTCTTGAAATATACCTGGAACTGGTCTGGAAGTGAAGAACATACAATAATTGAAGTTTCGTTTTTGGCTACACCAGAAGGAACGGATATCCACATCAAGCACCGTGATTTTCAAAGTGAAGAAAGCCGAACAATGCACGATTCCGGCTGGGATCATTACGTTACTGAGCTACAAAAAAAGATGGGTTAACTGGTGCTAACCTATGATACTACTATTCCTTTGAAATCAAAGGTTCGTATTACCAGCTGCGCATCACTTGGCCCAATAATCTACTACTAGCACCTTATCCAAATGAGGTCCCAATAGTTCGACGAATGCTTGGTGTTGGGGATGGGGAGCATAGACACTGTCTCGATCTTGTTCTGAACTAAATGAAACCATATAGCAGTGTGTAAAACCTTGATCCAAGTCTTCTGGGCTATCGTTCAGCCCCCATTCAAAATCTTTAATTACTTCGATAGTATTGGGCAAATCCAGAAAGGCTTGATTAATTAACTCCACTTCTGTTGCCGGCGCGTCATCTTTAAACTTAAAAAGCACTACATGTCGCAAGACATCTTCCGAGACTTCTGAGACCTCTTCAACTGCTACTGGCTTATCCTCCTCCGCAGCTTCTATGGTCTTTTGGCATCCAAACAAGACACTGATATACAATACGGTAAGTAATAAAGTAATTCGATTCATCTTTTGATTTCATTAATATTAATTTCCAATATATAAAATCTATCACCCATTACTTTCATCTCATTAAATTAATGATACGAAAGTAAAATCCAGAACTCGAAATGCCCGTTGGCACCAATTAAGGGTGCTACCTCCAGCGAATATTTCTTTCTTTTTGAGCACAAGATGTGTTTAGTTTTCGGTTAGGGTCATTCAGGAAACTTTTGGCTAAGTCAAAAAAGCAGCTGTTGAAAGGCGCATGGCCTTCATTGGTGAAAGTTATCAGCTGACTATTCCTTAAGTATTTTGCGGCTTGTTCGGCATTAGCAGGGGGCGTAACTGGATCAAAAGTACCGCTTACTAGCAAGGTTGGGATATCAGATGCTACAGCCTCTAGATACGTATAGCAAGAAGCGTTTGCATTCCAGGTTTCATATATCAGAGGATCCGTAGAGAATACTCCAATCCCCAATTGATATTGCGGGTTTTTTGCCAAATCCGCTTGCAACTTCTGTTTGTTATCATATACACCTTCATCACAAGTCATAACAGACCAATAGGTAGCTAGGTTTATTAACTGCATTCTTTTATTTAAATCAGCAGAAGCCTGCTTCAGCACATTTTGATCTCTATCTTTTAAGGCCCTTATCAAAAAAGGTACGGTGGCAATTGAGTTACGCGTATACAATCTTTGATGAATGAACAACAGCATGTCTTGGGCATTCAATGTAAAAGGTTTGTCCTTCCAATTAATTCTAATGGGGTTTCCTTTTAATTCAGCAAACGTATCTAAAAACTCTTGTTTTAAATCAGGGTAACGCTCACGGCAATCCGGGTCTTGCGCACATTGGGAAAATACCTTTTGTAACGATTGATTAAAATTGCTTATTAAGTCATCATACATCCGTATTTGCGGAGGAAATATACCGACCAAAGTTGCTGATCGTATCGAATTTGGAAATAAGTCCATATAAAGCAAGCCCAGTCTGCTGCCATAAGAGCCTCCAAATATATTCCATTGATCATATCCCAAGTGCTCTCTCAGGTCTTCCAAGTCATAGACATTTTCTTGAGAATTATATCCATTTAAGTCAATATCCTGCTCTTGGACGTCTTGTTGACAAATCTTCAAGAATTTTTCAAGCGCCTGATACTCCTGCTCTGGCTGAATATCCATGGCCAGCACTTCCATTAGGTTCGACATAAGGTCTGGACATAAGGCTTGCGAATAGCCCGTGCCCCGGGGATCGAACAAAACAAAGTCGCGATCTTCATCCAGTTGAAGGTTACTATAGGCATCGGCCAAGGGCAAAACTACTCCCCCAGGCCCTCCTTGTAAAAAAACTACGGGGTCTGATTTGGGCTGACTGCTCTTTGACTTTATAACCAGATAGGCCAATTGAATCTTTTTTGAATTTGGGTTTTGACGATTTTCTGGAACGGTTAATAGACCACATCGGTCTCCTACAGCATGTTTACTATAAGGAAAGGCACAATTATGTACATCTTGGGATTGACAAGCAGTAGTAGAAATGAGACCGCATATAATGAAATAAAGAATAGCTTTCATAAAATTAAAATAGAATCACCTGAGCAATCTACAGTGTACTTAAGTCCATACATTTCTTAAAAAACGCATCCAGTTCCCAGAGAGGATATTTTCAATGTCTTGATCCTGATAGCCTTTTTGCTTTAAGATCTCAGCGATTTTCTGTAGATCAGCAATGGTATCAACATCTCTGGGGGATTGCTCCCTACCAAAGGCCCCGTCCAAATCAGATCCTATTCCAGCATACAGTGAGTTGCCAGCCAATTGACAAACGTGATCAATATGCTTTACCACATCCTGTAACGAGACATTTTCACCCTCCGGAGTAGATGCTCCCCGAGTCCAATGCGGGGATAACATCCAAGCGTCAAAGGCCGTACCAATTACTGCTCCTCTTTCGATTAATGCTTTTAGTTGGTCGTCTGAAAATTGACGATGATCGGGTACCAAGGCTCTACAATTACTATGGCTTGCCCACACAGCGCCCTTAAAATGCGTTAGCGATTCCCAAAAGCTTTCATCACAAAGATGCGTCGCATCCAGAATAATGTTTAATGCATGCATCTTATCCAACAGTTCCTTGCCTAAGGGTCCAATTCCTCCAGTAGCGTCTGTTCCTTGAGCATAAGTACCGGGGCCGTAATGCGCGGGACCAATAGCTCTTAACCCATTGCTATACGCTTGCTCCAAATGATCGAAACTTACTATAGAATCCGCACCTTCCAAACTTAACACATAACCGATAGGAGTTTGTTGCGCATCTTGACTCCATTGATTTAAATGGTCCTCCAGGGTTTCTTTATCGTTTACCTGTCTCATCTTACCATCGTACTCCATAGCTTGATACCAGGCCAATTGACCTTGAGTTTGAGCCCAAGCCTGATGCGGCGAATTCCAACTGGCACCAGGAAGCTTATTGTTTTTTTTTGTAAAACGCGCAATTTGTGTTGCTACTACCAAACCCATATTTCCATTACGCAAGCTGTCCAGACTCACTGTACCATTTCCACGGTCGGGTTTATCTTTCATCTCAGCTTCCCAGGCTCTAATCTCCGCTACCGTCCATCGTAAGTCTCGATTCCATTCCAAGGCATTCATGGCTAGGTCCAAGTGTCCATCGACAATAAATCGCTCCATGATTCTTAGTAAATTTGAAAGATAGCCTCTATCTCTACTGCTATATTCCCTGGCAATATCATGCCCACAGCACTACGAGCTCCTTTGCCAAGGTCGTCACCCAGCAGTTCTACCCAAAGATCACTAAAGCCGTTAATGACTTGAGGTTGTTGGTGAAAGTCTATAACGCTATTGACCATTCCTAGTGTCTTTACCAAACGTTTTATTTTGCCCAAATCTTTTATTTGATCTTGTAAAGTGGCCAACATGGTTAACCCCACCTGTCTTGCCGCTTGGTACCCCTCGTCCACGTTAAGATCCTTACCTAATTTACCCATGATCAGACTACCGTCCTCAAGTAAGGGACCTTGGCCTGACACATACAGCATATTGTCAACGATTAACACCGGTTGGTATACGCCCCCCAATGGCGGCGGCGGCGGTAGTTGTAAATTGAGTTTTTGAATTTGTTCTGTTAGATTCATTTTTAAACGAATTGATTTAAAAGTAATACTCCTAAAAGACCGGTTACAGAAACAATGGTCTCCATCAAGGTCCAGGACTTTAACGTGTCTTTAATGCTCATATTAAAATACTCCTTAAAAAGCCAAAAGCCCCCATCATTAACATGAGAAAAGAAGATGCTCCCAGCACCAGTGGCCAATACCATTAATTCAGGAGCCACTCCAGAAGATCCGATCATAGGCAACATAATACCCGCAGCGGTAAGACCAGCAACGGTAGCTGACCCCACACTAACTCTAATCAAGGCAGCAATTAACCAGGCCAGTACCAGGGGGGGCATACCGAATGATGAGAGGGCCTCTCCCAACCTATCACTGATTTCTGTAGCAATCATAATTTCTTTAAAGGCGCCTGCACCAGATATGATTAACAAAACCATTGCAATGGCCGAAATGGCCGTAGACAAATGTTTCATCACTTGTTTCATACTGCGACCTGTGCGTACTCCTAGAAAATAGATCGCCGCCAATACTGCCCACAGCATGGCCATAAATGGTGTTCCGATAGCATCGATGATCAAATGTTCCCCGAATAACACTTTGAGAATAGATCCACCAGCAATCAAAACCACCGGTAGTAACGCCACAAACAAGCTCAGCCCCAACCCAGGCACTTGATAATTAGGATCCACTTGTGGCACTTCAAAATCATCGGAAACTTGTGGCAAAATCCGTTCCATAGTACCTTTTAAGGCAAATTTAGCGATCAAAATCGCCGGGATTCCTATTATAAATCCGTATATCAAAGTCATACCCAAATCTGCGCCATACATCTGCGCCACTGCTGTGGGTGCAGGATGCGGAGGTAGAAACCCATGAGTTACAGATAGTGAAGCTAACATAGGTAATGCCACATAAAGCAGCGGCAATTTTG
>JAJCYK010000064.1 GCA_029262935.1 Cytophagales bacterium
GGAGTCTGTAAAAGGACCTGCCTAAAATTGGATTAATGTCTACGGTTTGATAATCTAACAATTCAAAACTATCACCTTCAGGAGCCTTAATAACTTCAATAGGCTCCCAGTCTTTAGCATCGACTGATCTTAAGATGGTAAAGAAGTCGTTGTTTTCTTCACTAGCAGTTTGCCATGTCAGGTTTACTTTAAGACCTTCAGCTTTGGCTTTAAAGAATACCAAATCAATTGGGAGAATCGAAGCGGGACAGATGTTTTCAAAATAGAGAAAGGTTCCGTAAAACTCTCCAGCGAATAGATCAAAATCTCCATCATTATCAATGTCGGCATAGTTTGGCTTTGAATCAAATCCCACATCTACGCTATTTAATGGATCATTCGCGCCAGTAACTAAAGAAAAGACTGGAGCTGCCGCTGTTCCGGTATTTTCGTAATAATTGAAAACTCCATCATATTCCCCAATGGTCAGGTCAAAATCTCCATCTCCATCAAGATCTATTAAAGTGGGGGCAGCGTTGTATCCTACATCAACTCCGTTAATGGGATTGGCTCCTCCAGTCCGTTGCACGTAAGTTGGTGCGGATACCGTTCCGGTATTTTCAAAATAATTGACATTTCCATTTCTCTCACCGATAAACAGATCAAAATCATTATCGTTGTCAATATCAACAGAATAAGGTGTGGCCCAAGCGCCTATGTCTACTCCATTTAAAGGGTTGGCTCCTCCAGTACGTAGCACGTAAGTTGGTGCGGATACCGTTCCGGTATTTTCAAAGTAGTTAATATTACCTGCACTTTCTCCAATGAATATATCAAAATCTCCGTCATTATCAGTATCAACAAAGTCCATGGCGGATCTTGCTCCAATATCATATCCATTTAAAGGATTAGCACCTCCCGTTCTGGCAACAAAGGTAGGTACTGATGAGGTCCCTGTATTTTCAAAAAAGTTCATTACCCCTGAATTTTCTCCTGAAAACATATCCAGATCCCCATCGTTATCTACATCTATCAAATAGGGAGCGGACCGACTCCCGACGTCAAAGCCGTTCATGGGATTGTCTGTGGCGTCAGCGGCATCGAAGGTGGCTATAACTAAAATTTCTTCTAGTTCAAAGAAATTTACATTTCCATCGAGTTCTCCGATAAATACGTCGAAGTCATTATCGTTGTCAATATCTACCAAAGTGGGTGCTGAACACTGACCTACATCATCATTGTTAAATGGATTTGAACTGCCAGTTCTGGGTGTAAAAGCAGCAGCAGCAGCTGTTCCCACATTTTCAAAATAGAATAATAGTCCACTATTGTCGCCAATAATAACATCAAAATCCCCGTCGTTGTCAACATCAACAAAAGTAGGAGCGCTGTAGTTGCCAACGTTTACGGTGCCTAAAGGATTGGCCCCACCGGTTCTTTGAACGTAAGTTGCAGCCGCAGCCGTGCCGGTATTTTCCCAATACAATACGTTACCATTATACTCTCCAGAGAACATATCGAAATCACCATCATTGTCAATATCCACAAAGAACGGGGCTGACCAATATGTCCCAACTGTAGCGCCGTTCAATGGATTCAAGCCACCAGTGCGTGCTACAAATGTGGGGGAGCCGGCTGTTCCAGTATTTTCAAAATAATTGAAGTTTGCACCTGTTTCTCCAGAGAACATATCAAAGTCACCATCGTTGTCAATGTCCACAAACGCCGGTGTGGCGTAGCTCCCCACATCGAAACCATTTAAGGGGTTTGCCGCGCCGGTACGTTGCACGAAGGTAGGTGCAGAAACGGTACCGGTGTTTTCATAATAAAAGAATATGCCGGTCACTTCTCCCATTACGAGATCTTGGTCACCGTCATTGTCCATGTCAACAAAGTAAGGGGTAGAAAAACCGCCGATATCTTGCCCATCTAGTGGATTTGAAGCGCCAGTCATTTCTGTGTACTCCAATTTGGCACACGACTGTGCAAAACTAGAATTAACAGACAAACTAGTGGCAAGTAAGGCCGATGAAGAAGCTAGGATTATCTTACGTCGAAGTCTAAATAATCGATGGTAGAGTTTTTTGAGGGCATCAATCAGCCATGCACGATCTTTGGTAGACCCAATGCTTCGTGAATCTCCATGATCAATCCTTCGTAGCTTTCGAAAATATTTTCGATATAGATGAAGGAGTTTGTTATACTGTCCTCTATCTGTCACGGGTGGTTAACAATTCCAGTACAAAGATAAAAGAATTCTAAACGTAAAGACAGGTATTACTAAAAACTAATAACCACGTTATTGGCCCACCATAAATATGGCATTAGCCATAAGCAACTTGCCTAGATACCAAAAGGCTCTAAATAAAGGATTGACAACCAGATACAACACCTGGCCAGCACCATGATCTTCCACTCCAAAAGCCAAGGCTTGGCTTTGCTTAGCTAGCAAATCTGAGCCAACAAATCCGCTAACAAGCGACGTAGGGTTAGGTACTGTTCCCACATTCCAATCGTTATCTAAGTAAGGAAAGGTTAAATCACCTGTTTTTAAACTAAAATAATGATCATTGAATCCATAACCCAATGGGTGAGACGTGTCCATTTTTACCTTAAAAATGGCTCCTGGGACGAAATCTTTGATGGCTTCTCTTTGTCGATCCTTATATAGCGACTGGTAATCAGAAGTAACCTTTTTCTCTACAGAGTCCTTCTTAATAGCAAATCCATCTTTCCCTGCCACAACATTTATGGCGTTTTGTACTAAAATTAAACGTCCTCCTGCTTTAACCCAAGTTGCTATTTTGCTAAAAGTCTTTTCTCCAAAATCATACCGGCCATTAGGTAAAACCAGCACATCATATTTAGTAAGGTCAATTTTTGTAAAATATTCTAGGTCCAAAATAGTGATAGGATAATCCAGCTGTTGTTCGAAATAATGCCAACATTCTCCAAATGACAACGAAGAAATGTTATCTCCGGAAACCAAAGCTACCTTAGGTGGTTTTATGTACTGATAGGACCGAGACCCAAGGTCGTCACCGACTTGAACCCAGCCACTGGCAATTGGCATTGGACTCCGCTCATGTTCTAAGGCTAATTCATTAACCAACTGCTCGAAGTTTGTATTATCCTCATTATCTACTTTGTTGATTACCAAGGTACCAGCTTGGTATGATTGATTGTTTATAGAAAATGGTTCTTCTGCCACCCGAACTTTAATCCCTTCTTTTAAAAGGGAAGCTAACCAACGTGCATCATTTATGGTTTTCCATGGTGCCACATAGGCGTATGCTGATCGGTTTGCTCCTGGAGCTGGTTCTTCCTCGTTTATGGGATCATTCAACGAAACAGGGACACGTTCTGTCAAAGCATAAGCTTCCAGATCATATTGGTAAGGTATGGCCCAACTGGTAATATCATAAGTTAAGGAGTCAACTAAGACTGGCTTAGGATCAAACAGAACTTGAGTTAAAATCGACTTGGGTTGGTAAGCTGAGATTACTAAATCATTTTGTTCTAAAGTAAAGCTACTTTGCCTGTTATCTTGATAATCAAATCCTCGGTAGGTCTTCCTAGAATTGGTAACACCGTATTTTATTAATTGGAGGTCCAGATAATTCTTCAGATCCCTTAATTTGTCCTGATTGTTAGAGCCTTTGACCACAAATGTCTTATACTGTCCTTTTGGATTTGCGGCGTTATCTCGAAAGAATTTTTCGAATTCAACCAATACTTGAGAAGCATTTTCCGAGGTTACTTCAATGGTGGAAATGCCAGTAGTAAAGTGATGCGCCAGCCTATCTTTCAGACTTAGGGTGTCAGAAGTTTCCGTTTTTATTTGAAGTCCCGCTCGGCCAGACCCTCCTTGCTCATAGGTCATACCAATGGCCCCATTAAACATTGGATAGGTATCTCCATAGCTAGGATACAGTAGATCAAAGACTTCTTTGGTAAAATAACGCCAACCGGCCTGATCAAAATATCGCGCGTGGTTTTTCCCCACTTGATCCTGAAATTGTCGCTGCCAAGGAGTAATAAGCTCGTGGTAGGGTTGCGCAGCAGGCGCAAAGTAATAAGGGCTATTTACACCTTGTTCATGAAAGTCCACGTGAATTTGTGGAAACCAGGCGTTATACAAAGTCATTCGATGTTGTGTTTCCTGTTGTGATTGCCAGGCCCAGTCCCTGTTCAAATCAAAAAGATAATGATTGGTTCTCCCTCTCGGCCATGGCTCATGGTGTTCCCGATCGTCCGCATTTATATTCGGTGTGGTATGCGCTATTTGATTGTACCAATTAACATAGCGATCCCGTCCATCAGGATTAATACAGGGGTCCATGATAACCAATGTATTCTCTAACCAAGGTTTGGTTTTTGAATTGCTGGGGCTCACCAACTCATATAAGGTTTTCATAGAAGCTTCAGTAGAAACAGATTCATTGCCATGGACATTGTAGCTCAACCAAATGATTGGGATGTCTTGGCTAATCGAAGCCGAACTTAACCCTGTTCGATGCAAGTTGGAAGTACGTATGTCTTCTTTATTGCGAAGATTGTCCGCAGATGATACCAATGCTACCACCAAAGGCCGGTGCTCATAGGTTTCTCCATACTGCTGCAATTGCACCATGTCACTAACCTGTGCGACATGCTCGAAATAGGCCATAACGTCATGATGCCGGGTGAATCTTTCCCCCAGTTCATAACCTAAGAACGCGCTAGGGCTTAATAATCCTTGACCGAAGACATTTAAGGGAAGTAATAACCAAAGTAATAAATACCTATTCATAAGCTTTTTCATTTGCAAGAAAGATAGGTAAAAATGCCGGTTCAACAAGATCATGGCTGGTTTTGTACGTGTTGAAGGCATCCTAAAACTAACCAAACTCATTGTGGATAACTCCATTTTCTTCAACCTTGAAGATCTTAACGATTGCTACCAACTGAAAATCTAAACAACCCTGGCTAAAGCGCTTTTGGAAGCCCATTAAGTACTGTGGATAACTATTAAAACATCTTAGAACCTACTCATGATTGCTTTATGGATTCATTAAAAACAGCATAAAACTTACACTAATAGGTTCTCATATAGCATTCAAAGGATTGTGGCAGTTATTAAATATACTTTTACCACCGTTGTAATTCCCTTAATCAAAAGGGGAATGTTGTGTTATGCAAATTCAAATAGAATTACACATTCAATGAAGTGGATCAATGAATGGAAAAAAGGAATTCTGAGCGCTATGCTTCTAATAGCGTCCATGCATCTTTATGGCCAAACTTTTACGAATAGAGCAGCCGCTTTAAATGTAGATCTTACTGGCAATAAGGATGGAGGCTTGTGTTGGGC
>JAJCYK010000065.1 GCA_029262935.1 Cytophagales bacterium
CAGGATAAATGGTGCCTTGACCCAACCATTTTACATTTTCCAGCTGATGCGCTTCATCATCGAAGACTTCGATAAATGTTCTACCGATGGCCTTTCTTTTACCTTCAGGATCTGTAATTCCTGCCAAAGCGTGGTAAAACCGTTCTTTGGCATCAACACCTTTTATGTTTAACCCCATATGTTGATAGGAGCTCAGTACTTGTTCGAATTCTCCTTTACGCAACAATCCGTTATCCACAAAAATGCAATAAAGATTTTTTCCAATAGCCCGGTGTATCAGTGTGGCTGCCACAGTGGAATCTACCCCACCTGACAATCCCATAACCACCTTGTCTTCACCCAACTTTTCTTTCAAAAGGTCAATGGTAGTATCAACAAACTGCGCTGAAGTCCAATCTTGAGCACATTGACAAATGGATACCACAAAGTTCTGCAGTATAATTTTTCCTTGTTCTGAGTGGGTTACTTCAGGATGAAATTGAATGCCAAAAGTAGTTTGGTTTTTGACTTGAAATGCCGCCACTTCAACATCCTGGGTGCTGGCTATGATTTCATAGTGATCTGACAAAGAAGTGATGGTATCGGCATGAGACATCCAAACTTGGGAGTCCGCAGTCATGTCTTTCATCAAAATATTTTCGCTGTTAACGGTGCTCAGTTTTGCCCGCCCATATTCACGATGTTGACTAGGGCTTACCTGGCCCCCGTTTTGACTTGCAATGTATTGGGCACCATAACACACGCCCAATACAGGAATGTGCCCTAAGTAATCTGTTAGGTCAATATGAGGGGCATCCTCATCTAAGACTGAACTGGGTCCGCCGGATAGTATTATGCCTTTGACCGACTGGGTAAGTGCAGGCACATTATTGTAGGGGTGAATTTCGCAATAGACATTCAGCTCCCTAACCCTTCTGGCAATAAGCTGTGTGTATTGTGAACCAAAGTCCACAATGAGGATCTGCTCCGTCATGGCGCAAAAATACGTTGTGCAATTAGTTTAAACTAGTGTCGGTTCAAAAAATGATAGGTTACCCGCCGATCTTTTTGACAGGGTATCCTTTATCGGCTAAAATCTCTATAACTCGAGTTACAAAATCTCCTTGAATGATGATTTCCTTATCCTTAGCGGAACCGCCTACGCCACATTTTGATTTAAGCATTTTACCCAATTCCTTAAGATCTCTTTCGGTACCTCTAAAGCCGGTGACCAATGTGACTTTCTTACCTCCTCGAGATTTTTTGTCCAGTTGGACTCTTAAGTTTTGCTGTTGAATGGGCAATGTATCCTCTTCATTGTCTTCAGATTCTGAGTATTCAAAACTTGGGTCAGTTGAGTAGACGACCCCCATTCTTCGATTCTTCTTCTTGGTCATAATATCAATCGATCACTTTACAGGTCCAAACTGCGCGTTGGGCGTGATTGGCTACATCCTCAGCAATACTACCACTTAATAAATGCATTAATCCAGTACGACCACTGGTAGCCAAAGCAATTAAATCGGCGTCTATATCGTCTGCAAAATAGATAATACCGTCTTCCTCAGAATATTCATTATAAATCTCTATGGTATAATTTTCTAAATTATGTTTCTGAACAAAGGCCTGGATTCGTTTTTTGATGACTCGACTACTTTCGAATGTGCCAGGTGTATCTACTTTCACAAGATGCAATTTTGCGTCTAGGGCATTTTGAAGGATTTTTAATGCTTCAATAACGTTGCTTTCCGAATCTCTAAAGTCAGCCGCAAATGCGATGTCGTTTATTTGATCGAAATTAACTGGATTCTTAACGGTAATAACCGGGCAATTGGCAAAACGCACTACTTTCTCTGTATTAGAACCGATGAATGCTTCCTCATAACCAGAAGTACCCTGTGAACCCATGATTACCAAGTCAGCATCATTTTCTAATATATCTTTAGAGATGTGAGTAAAGGCGTTACCAACCTGCACACTGGTGTGTATGTTTGTTCCACTGTATTTATCTTGATCTGCTATTTTTTGCAGATCACTTTTGCTCTTCTCCAATAGTTTAGCCATGAATACCTCTTCATTAAGATCGTCTGGCATACCACCCATGGTAGCAAATGAACCACTGGCAAAACCCTCCACAACGTGCAGTAGAACTATCTGAGCATCAATTTTCTTAGATAAATTTGCTGCAGCATCTAATGCATATTCGGCCTGCTTGGAGAAATCAGTAGGGACTAATATTTTTTTCATAGAATCGGGTTTTTGGGTGTGGTCCTAAATATAACAATGTTTTTATAATTCCAGGGTTGACGAAGAAATTTCTAACTGCTCAAAACTAGCCCCAGCCCGAAAACCAAAACATAAAGCAGGGTGGTCAACGCCATTTGTTTTAAATATGGATCCAACTCCGAGGATTCTTTGTTCGATACCGCCTGCCCATTTATGATGAGCAGTGGCGATATTACCAAAAATAGCAATTGCCAAAAGCTTTGGAAATTAAGTGCTACAAATACCAGGGAACTAACCAAACCAATGACCAGCAAAGCCCAATGATAACGTATTGCCGCAGGCTTCCCAACCCGCACGGGAATGGAGTATTTACCGGCTTGTCGATCACTACTTATGTCTCTAATGTTGTTAACGTTTAGTACTGCAGTGGCAAATAGTCCACAGCTTAGCGCCGGCAAAATATTAAGCCATTCAAAGCTTCCGGTTTGTAAGTAGTAGGATCCCAATACCGCTACGACCCCGAAAAACAACAATACTGAGAAGTCTCCCCAGCCGCTGTACCCATAAGGCTTGGATCCGGAAGTATAGTTAATGGCCGCGAAGATGGCTACCAACCCAAGAAACAAAAAGAAATAAAAGGAAGTGTTGTTAAATCCCAGGCTGTTAATAATTAATAGTAAGCCAAGAATAAAAGTTAACACTCCGGTGGTCCACATGGCCATTTTCATTTGGTTGAGGCTAATGACGCCGGATTGGACCATTCTGGAGGGTCCCACCCGTTGTTGATGATCTGCGCCGTGAACACTGTCACCATAATCGTTAGAGAAGTTGGATAGGACTTGAAGGCCTACGGTAGTCCCTACGGTCAAAAGAAATATTGTCCAGTTAAAGGCCCGAAAATAAGCGGCTAAGAAGCCCCCCATGGCGATGCTGGCCATAGCTAGAGGTAAGGTTCTTGGTCGAGCCGCTGCAATCCAGTACCTTATGTTACTTGCCTCCGCCATACTACATTCTCTCGGGTACGTTAATTCCTAATAAAGACATAGCCATGTTTATGGTGCGTGCCACTTGCTTGGAGAGTTGAACTCTGAAGCTTTTTAAATCATCACTGGATTCATTGAATATGCTAACCTCAGCATAAAACCGGTTGTACTCTTTTGCCAGTTCATATACATATTGGGCAATTACAGAAGGGGCATACTCCTTGGCTGCTGTAGTGATTTTGTGTGGATACTCATTTAGTAAATGGATCAAACTGCCCTCGCTTGGATGCAGCGATTTTGGTAAAACCGGGTCTATTGAGTCCAATGCCAAAGCTTGCCCCTTTCGAAGTATCGCAGATATTCTGGCATAGGTGTATTGAATAAACGGTCCGGTATCGCCCTGAAAAGCAATGGATTCTTCAGGGTTAAACATCATGCGTTTTTTGGGATCTACTTTGGTTAAAAAGTACTTTAATGCTCCTAGACCTAATGTTTTATAAAGCGCTTGCGCTTCTTGTTCACTTAACCCTTCAATTTTTCCTAGCTCCAAAGTATGCTTTTCAGCGGTATCAATCATCTCTTCCATGATTTGATCCGCATCCACGACAGTACCTTCTCTTGACTTCATTTTTCCACTAGGTAGATCTACCATACCATAACTTAAATGATACAAGCCTTTTGCATACGGCCGTCCTAGTCTTTCTAATATTTTAAAAAGTACTTTAAAGTGATAGTCCTGTTCGTTACCCACCACATAAATGGATGTGTCAAAGTTGAAGTCTTCGAACCTCAAATCTGCAGTACCAAGGTCCTGGGTCATGTATACTGAAGTGCCGTCGCCTCTAAGAATTAGTTTTTCGTCTAAGCCCTCGTCAGTAAGATCTACCCAAACGGACTGGTCCTCTTTTTTTAGAAATACTCCAGTTTCCAAACCAACGTTTACAATATCCTTACCCAACACGTAGGTGTTGGATTCGTAATAAACCTTGTCGAACCCTACTTCCATGGTTTGGTAGGTTTGGTCAAATCCACTATATACCCATTGATTCATTTGCTCCCAGAGGGCAATGGTGTCTGGATCTTGATCTTCCCATTTCTTTAACAAAGACTGCGCCTCTTTGAGGATGGGAGCTTGCAGTTTGGCCTGGTCTTTCTCCAGACCTTGTGCTATTAGATCCCCAATTTGCTCTTTATATACTTGATCAAATTTTACATAGTACCTACCAACGAAGTGATCACCCTTAGTTTGAGTGGACTCTGGTGTGCTGCCCTCACCAAAATTTTTATAGGCGACCATGGATTTGCATATATGTATGCCACGGTCATTCACGATACACACTTTCTTAACTTGAAAGCCAGCGGCTTCTAAGATGTTGCTGGTACTAAACCCCAAGAAGATGTTGCGCATATGTCCTAAATGCAGGGGTTTGTTGGTGTTTGGAGAGGAGATTTCCACTACCGCCGTTTTGCCATTGGAAGCTTCCTTACCCCAGTGCTCAGAGTCACAAATTAGCCGAAACTTATCTAACCAAACTCGATCCTGAAAAGTAATATTAAGGAAGCCCTTCACCACTTGATAGCTCTTGACTTCTGGAAAATGTTGCTCTAAATATTGCCCTAAGCTTTCCCCAAGCTCCTGGGGGCTTTTACCGGCTTTTTTGGCGTATGGAAAAGTAACAAAGGTATGAGTACCTTCAAATTCCTTACGAGTAGGTTGTAGCACCAGCGTATCAGGTGGTTGTTTTATATGGTACAGCTCCACTAAAGCCGTATTTAGACTTTGTCGAAGAAATTGATCAATATTCATATTTGAATATGCGCTTTAATTTAAACAGCTTTTAATCCCCGTCTGAGGCCAAATGTTAAAATAAACTATACCTACCATTCAAGGACATGGGCAAAAATAAGAGGTGCCACGATACTAGCATCAGATTCTATGATAAATTTTGGGGTGTCTACAGCCAATTTACCCCAAGTGATCTTTTCATTAGGTACGGCTCCGGAGTAAGAACCGTAGCTGGTTGTTGAATCCGAGATTTGACAAAAGTAACTCCAAACGGGTACATTCTTTTTTTGTAAATCTTGATGTAACATAGGTACAACACATAAAGGAAAGTCTCCGGCTATGCCGCCGCCTATTTGGAAAAAGCCAATGCCTGGATCTTTGGCCTCGTTAAGATACCATTGAGCTAACCACATCATGTATTCTATTCCGGATTTGATTATTTGAGGTTCAAAATCTTTCATGAGACAATGCGCCGCAAATATGTTGCCCAAGGTTGAGTCCTCCCAACCTGGTACTACAATAGGAATGTTTTTTTCACAAGCGGCCACCATCCAGGAATCTTGAGGATCAATCTGATAATATTGCTCCAGAACACCACTTTTTATTAATTGGTAAAGGTACTCATGAGGGAAGTAACGCTGTCCGGAATTTGCTGCTTGAGACCATACCTCTACGATATGATTCTCGATCCGTCGCATGGCTTCCTCTTCAGGAATGCAGGTATCAGTAACCCTATTGAATTGGCGTTCTAATAACTGTTGTTCGTCCAGTGGGCTGAGGTCGCGATAATTAGGTACCCGATGGTAATAGCTGTGGGCTACTAAATTAAAAATATCCTCTTCCAAGTTTGCCCCAGTACAAGTAATGATCTGTACCTTATCTTGACGTATCATTTCCGCCAAGGATTTGCCGATCTCTGCAGTACTCATAGCCCCCGCTAGGGTAACCATCATTTTCCCATTTGCTTTAATCAATTCATTATATGCTTTAGCGGCATCCACCAGAGTAGCAGCATTGAAATGTCTAAAATGGCGTTCTAAAAATGAAGAGAGGGGTTTTTGCTGACTCATTCAGTTCCTACTTTAAAATTAAGATGTTGCAAAGATCATAAATTTATGACGATATTACGCCACCAAATTTGATAATGTGACCCCATTTATACAACGTGTAGAAAGAGATGAAGAATTACATCGATCTGATCCAGCAGACGTTCAATTTTCCCACCGAGGAGTTCTCTGTTAAAAACGACCATTTGTACTTTCATGGGGTGCCGTTGATTGATATCATCAACAAATATGGAACACCCCTTCGAATTACCTATCTGCCCAAGATTTCACAAAATATTCAGCAGGTAAAATCTCATTTTGAAAAAGCTATTAAAAAATATCAGTACCAAGGGGATTATATGTATTGCTATTGTACAAAATCTTCTCACTTCCAGTTTATCCTGGAGGAAATTTTGAGGAATGACGTGCATTTGGAAACTTCTTCTGCATTTGACATTGAGATTGTGAGAAGGTTGCACCAACAAGGTCAATTTC
>JAJCYK010000066.1 GCA_029262935.1 Cytophagales bacterium
TCAATATCACCAATAGCGGTTTTAAAGTCACATGAAATAAAGACAGTACTGCGGCCACCAGCAAAGCTACCCCAAAGGAAGCTACTTGCACGTGGGGGTCCAGCAAATAAGATGTCACCAAGACGGCAACTGCTGAGAGCAATAATTTGAGTATTATTTTCATTCTTGTTTAATTTTGTTCAAACCAGGACGCGTATTTGATATAGTTCTCAGGAGTTCTGTCCAATACCTCTTGCAACTTACTGTCTACTTGCTTTATTATTTTTGCAGGAACTCCTGCATACACCACACCGGGTGGAATATGGGTGCCGCCTAAGACCACCGCACCCGCGGCTACCACAGAACCTGCACCTACTACAGCATGGTCCATAACAATAGATCCCATGCCAATTAAGGCCCCGTCCTCTATGGTGCATCCGTGTACAATGGCATTATGTCCTATGGAAACATTGTTTCCAATGACCGTTTTGGCAGTCTTATAGGTACAATGTATCACCACCCCATCTTGAATATTGGTACGTTCACCTATACTAATACTATTAACGTCCCCTCTTATTACCGCTTGGAACCACACGCTGCAATGATTTCCCAGAGTTACTTCTCCTACTATAGTAGCATTCTCTGCCAGGAAGCAATTGTTTCCAATTATAGGACTAATATCTCTTACTGATTTAATTAAGGCCATAAGTACGCTTCAAAAACGTCAAATTAAAGGATTAATGTATAGAAACAAAGTTCGGTTAATGTAATTGATAAAGGATTCTTTACCTGACATTTTGTCATTTCTTAATGGTATTTGTTATCTTAGTGGCTTGTTAAAAGCGCTTTCAGCTCCATCATGAAGCATTTGATTAAAGATCTTGAAATATTGGAAGATTCTTCATTAAAAGAAGAAACTGCCCCATTAGGAACAAGTACGGACAGCGTAGGTAACGGCAAGAAGTTATATATTGAAAGTTACGGATGTCAAATGAATTTCTCTGATAGTGAGATTGTTACTTCTATCATGCAGGAACATGGATTTGACACCACCTCTAATGCGGAGCAAGCAGATGTCATCTTCATAAATACCTGCTCCATACGTGATAAGGCAGAACAAACGGTACGCAAGCGACTGCAGCACTTCAACAGCCTCAAAAGAAAAAACCCTGGAATCACGGTGGGAGTCTTAGGCTGTATGGCTGAGCGGCTCAAAAGTCAATTGTTGGAGGAAGAGAAAATTGTAGATCTAGTGGCAGGGCCAGATGCCTATAGGGATATACCCAACCTCTTACAGGAGGTGGATACCGGAAGTCGAGCTGTTAACACCTTCCTTTCCAGAGAAGAAACTTATGCAGATATAACGCCTGTGCGGCTGCACACAAATGGGGTCACGGCAATGATTTCCATTATGAGAGGTTGCGACAACATGTGTTCCTTTTGCGTGGTGCCTTTCACCAGAGGACGCGAACGCAGCAGAGATCCTTATTCCATTGTAAAAGAAGCACAAGACCTGTTCGACAAAGGCTATAAGGAGGTGACCTTATTAGGTCAAAATGTAGACAGCTACAAGTGGTCGGCATTAGAATCCCTTAAAGGTAAAGCCCGGATTGAAAAAGCGGGTGTTGAGGACTTCATCAATTTCGCACAACTATTGGAAATGGTAGCCCTGGTTAACCCTTTGTTGAGGATTCGATTTTCTACATCTCATCCTAAAGACATTACAGATGATGTTTTGCATACCATGAAGAAATACCCAAACATATGCAAATACATACACCTACCAGCGCAAAGTGGGAGCACGAAGGTTTTAGAGCGTATGAACCGTACGTATAGCCGTGATTGGTACCTGCAAAAGATTGAAAACGTTCGAGACATTCTCGGCGAAGATTGTGGTATATCCAGCGACATGATTGCGGGTTTTTGTGCGGAATCGGAAGCTGATCATCAAGAAACATTAAGCTTAATGGATCATGTGCACTATGACTTTTCCTATATGTTTTACTATTCGGAGAGGCCAGGCACATTAGCTGCTAAAAAATATCCTGACGACATCCCTTTGGAGACCAAAAAGCGTAGGCTACAAGAAATCATTGATAGGCAACAGGCGCACTCCTTGTTGCGTAACCAAAGGGAATTAAATAAAGTGCATCAAGTATTAATAGAAGGATTTTCCAAGCGCTCAGATGATTTTCTTCAAGGAAGAAACAGCAGCAACAAAGTGGTGATCTTTCCTAAAGAATAATTCAAAAAAGGTCAATACGTAGATGTACTGGTCAAAGATTGCTCAGCAGCCACGCTTTTTGGTGATGCGGTATAATGGATATGAGAGATTCTGAAATTTTAAGCATCAAGCAACGATTTGGCATTATTGGCAACAGCCCCGCTCTAAACCATGCCCTGGAAGTAGCCGTACAAGTGGCGCCTACGGACATGACCGTGTTGATCAGCGGAGAAAGCGGTAGCGGCAAAGAATCATTCTCAAAAATAATTCACCAATTGAGTGCGCGTAAGCATGGCAAATCCATTGCCATTAACTGTGGAGCAATACCTGAAGGAACCATAGATTCTGAGTTATTCGGTCACGAGAAGGGTTCATTTACCGGCGCTCTAGACAACCGCAAAGGTTATTTTGAAGTCACCGACGGTGGTACGATCTTTTTGGACGAAATCGCAGAAATGCCCTTAGGTACTCAAGCGCGTTTACTGCGCGTGTTGGAAAATGGAGAATATATTAAAGTTGGATCTTCAAAAGTTCAAAAGACCGATGTACGAGTAGTAGCTGCTAGTAACGTAGATCTGCAT
>JAJCYK010000067.1 GCA_029262935.1 Cytophagales bacterium
TTTTATAGCCAAGAGTACGGGTGGCAAAATCAGTGGGCCCCGGTTCATTTATTTTGAAAGCCGCTACTAAACCGGCAGACAGCATTAAGGTCATTACTTTCGTCTCCTTAATTGAATATTCTGCAGTTAGAGGTACTTCAAAGTATTTTTGATCGGTTATAAGAAAGTCGAACATTGTAGTTGCTGGTTCTCTAATGGACACAGTTTCGTATTCCCTAACAATGTAAAAGACACCTGACCTTATATGCCAACGTTCGCCAGCTTTATACCTTCCATTGATTCCGAATTTGTAATTCACCCTGCTTTTAAAGCCAATATCTAATATATCATCCACTCCTCCATAGTTGTTTATAATTAATGAACCCGTTATGCCAAGTTGCATTTTACTCTCTTGGGCGTACCCATGTAAACAACTGAAAATCAAAGCGATAACTAGGCAAAATCTAAAATATATGTAGATCTGGTTTAATTTTGTTAGCATGTAGTCCTTATCTTCTAGAATTTACTCTTTAAAATTTCATGTTTAGCGGACATTTTGAGTTATAAGATGCAATAGACTCAAGCTTTTGATTTGTCCGCTATGGCAATAAAAGTATGTATATGGTCTATGTTCTAAATCATTTAGTTACAGCAAATCTTATCACCCACGGTTTTCCATAGGGGGACACTCCATGATCATAGGTGAAATTATATAGCAACATCACTTGTCCTTTCACCCCTTTGAGCAAAGGGTACTCTTTCCCTATGCCAGCAAGGACTGCACCTATCCATCGTCGGGTGGCTTCACCATTGGTCTTGGACATAGTGACTAGCGCACTCATTGATTCATATTCTCCATGTAAGAATAGTGATTCTAGTGGTTGGTATTCTAAAAAGCTGCGCCACCCGTAGACTTGCTCTTGCGACTTCATGTCATCGAAATCAAGTTGAGCGCGGTAGATACCTCCCAGGCCAAGTCGGAATTTCTTGTCTATACGGTAACCGATAATTGGCGATAAGTCAGCAGCGACTGGTTTTTTTGATACTTGCATGGAACCCCCTAGTATTAAGCGTTCACTAAATGGCTTTCCTTTCAGGGAGCTACGCTTCACCCCTGTAGATAGATCGCGGGCATCGGACAGGCTGCTATACTTCTTTTTCAGTTTGCTAAATTTATCCTGCACTTCCTGCACTTTGTCTTGATGCTCCGCAAAGGCATTTGCTCCGATCTCCTGCGCCTTATCTAACAACCGTTGTTTGGCTTCCTTCCGGCTTTGGCTGGCATATTCTGCCCCATACTTCTTATGCAATGCTTTTAGCTGTTCTAGCTCTGCTGTTTGAGCTTGCAGCTGCTGGAACTCTTTAGAACCTCCTATCTTTGACTGCAGGGTTTGCATCAGGGGCGAATCTTCTTTTAACCCCTCGGAAAATAAGCCCTGGGCCTCCTGGAAGTAGCCCTGGGACCGTTCTGTTAGCTCTTGTAATTGTTGCTGGTAACCCTGCAATTGACCCAAGTCGACTGTATTCATTAGTGTCCCTTGATATTGATCCAAAGCTCCATCTATTTGCTGCAGTTGGCCAAGATGATCTTGCAACCAGCTGAGCTCCTTGGGACTTGTGAGCTCACCGCTATATTCCTCTATCAACTGATCCAGGTCTCCCACTTGAGAAGTATATTTCCCCAGATCAAAAGGCAATGCCTGACTTGCTGAGTCCAATCGGTTTTGACCCTGGTTAGCCAAGCTTTGGATCCTCTCTTTTAGTAGGCCCGATTTAACTTGCAGTAGACTATCCAACTTGACAAGATGCTCCGGAACCCGTTCCACGGTTTCTTCTACTTCCTGAATCACCCCCAGTTCGGTTAGCTGGCTTATGTGCACCTGCCAATCGGCTCCTGCCAACATCAGGCTATCCAGGTACTTCATTTGGGGCCAGCTTAAAGTATCGGAGGCTGCAAGGGAGTCGTAGGTAATAGATTGGCTTATGCCCTGAAACCTTTGAAATGACAACAGTAAAAATATCAGGACGCAGTTAATTCCTAATGGGTTAAGGTATGATCTTCGATCCCAAATGATCATTTTTTAGCAGTTTAAATGACTCTTTCAAAAACCCTTCTTTTGTATATTCTTGGCTAAGCCGTGTTCATATTTTTCTGATTATCACTGATTTTCCAGCTCATAACTACCAAGTTTTGATAATTTTGGATTCGACTTATTAGTATTTATTTGTTTTAAAAGACGCTCCCTGTCAATTTTACTCATATCATCAAACCAATTATCAAATGATCCATACCACATTTCAAACATTGCCATATCCCAGTTTTTCTTTGCTTCCAAAATTTGTTTTTGAATCTTATTGAATTTTGTTTTATCGCCCAGATAGAGAGCATTAAATAGCCTAAACTCATATAATTTAGCTTTCTCCGCAGAATTTGATTTCACTAGAATATCATTGAAGCGTGAGTCGACCAATTTATCTAAAATGCTTACGGGAATATTCCCGCCATTAATTGCTTCAAATTGTTTTCTCGCCTCACTTTGGGCATTCCTTAGGTATTCTTCGTGCTTCAGAAAAGAGATATCAAATAATAGTCCCTTTTTGTTCAAAAGAGGGGAAAGGATAAGTGGAACTTCTAAGCATGATTTAATGTCCGTTTTCCATAAAGGGTAGACAACAAAGTGGGGTCTATAGGCCTCCTCCCTGGGTATTCTTATAAGCTCTAATCCAATAATTATTGGGCCAACAATTTTATAGATTTTAAAGGTAGAGTACACGGATAAATTAGTGAATGCCTTCTGCCAATCAGAAATGATTTTACTTTTAATATTCATTGGATTTTTAATTAGACAAAATCATAAAACATTTTACGGCCGGACTATTTTAATGGGTAGATTAAAATTTCTAATATATTTGGCTCTTTGTGCATTACTCATAATAGCACTTCCGAATTTAAAATCATAGATAATTCCGTTGGTTCGATCTAGTACATCTAGAAACCCCCGATTTCCTACTCCATTGTTAAAATAAAAATTTGTTTGGAGACCTCTATTGCCGTAAATACTTTGGTACCGATTTAAAAGTCTATTGGCATAAGTATGCTTAGCAGTACCAGCAAATCTGCCAGTCCCACCAATAGCCGCCTCGGCCTTTGTGGCGACTCGCTGTACAAGCCGCGAATTGCTCAATCCACGACTCACGGTACTACCTCCTCTTAAAGCCTTTAAGCCCCTTACTGCCCAACCTATTTTTGGCACAGGAGCTAAAGTCATGCCTACATCAAAGATGAACTTACCAGCAACATTTACTTCATTTCGAATTCCTCTTTTAAATGGATTCCAAAATTCTGTGTCAGAAGTAATACTTCCACCTACTTTTTTAAACCCCGGAGAAACCTTGGATACACCTTCAC
>JAJCYK010000068.1 GCA_029262935.1 Cytophagales bacterium
GGTTCTTTTGGGGTCCGTATTATGGTGTGTCCCGTTATTTATATTTTCTTCCTCTTTTAACCTGGATTGTAATTTAGCCTGTTTTGAAGCATAGCCTTCACTAGGGTTCTTAGCCTGGTGGAAGTTCAATTTCTCAATTTCGTAAGATATGATATCGGCATGGGTCAGAGACATAAACACGGGCTGATGTGTGTGCCCACAAACCAAAATTACACCGGGCTGAGGGCTGGCCCAATCATACATGGCGTGGTCGTGCTCAGAACGCAATTTTATGCTTTTGGACGGTGTGCTCAGTGGCTGTTTAAAAATGCGCTGATAGGTCCGCCAAAAATACCGGACAAAGAACTTACTAACCACAGCCCACCGTTCACTTGCTAAAGTACCCTGGTGTCCATGCACAAAGAACAGCTCTCCTAGGTCTTGTCCGGGCTTTTTAATTTTTATGCGTAAAGATTCATACGCTTTTAAATTCGGAAACAACCATCCCAGGTGTTTGCTAACCGCCCCTTGAAATCTCCAATTATCATCATGGTTACCCCATATTCTAAACAAACGCCCATCATCAAAAAACTTCTTTTCCAGGTCCATTACCTCCTTATAACTAGAAAGCACTCTTCGAAAGGTGTTTTCCCAAAACTCTTCTACATCACCTAAAAGCAACAAGCTATACCCTTTTTGATAGTAATATTGCATCGCTCTCAGGTAGGTTGGTTCACACGCCAGAAAGTCGTCTGCCCCGTCTCGTACTCCGCGATGATGATCAGAGAAAATCACCCATTTCATCTCAGAGATGTCTTTCTCCATTACTTGAGCCTTTTTATGAGCTTTTGTTAGGGACTTGAATATGTGCTTAACTCGTGTCATTCTTCCTCTTCAATAGCATGCGAAGTTTTAATCTTACTATATTCAAAAGCACTTATGGCTCCTGATACTGCTCCTGCTATATGTGATTCATAACTTATTTCCGCGGATCCTGGTAGGATGCCATAGAATAAACCTCCGAAAAATACTAATACTATAATAGAGATAAACAAAGATTTGAAATCTTTACGAAACAATCCAAAAAAGATCAAAAAGAAGGCCAGTCCATAAACCAGTCCACTGGCACCCACATGTAACTCTTTTCGTGCAAACAACCACACAAGCACCATAGGCACAAAGTAATTTCTTAGAAATACCCCGTTAGCAATTCGTGGATAAAACCAATATATCACTGTACCTAAAAACATGATGGGAAATATGTTGGACAACAGGTGAAAGGTACTCACATGAACCAATGGTGCAAACAAAATACCTAAGAGGCCCCTTAAACTAAGTGGGAGGTTTGCCAATACGCTCAGATCAATAGAAAAGTAATTGCCAACTACAAAAAAGGCTACCATCAGCAATACCAAGCGCAAAGGAATCCAAATGCTTTTTATGATTCCTTTGTTCATATTGACCCGGGATAACTTTTGACAAAATCAGTTACCAGGCAAGACAAGGATTTTCCTATTATTTCTGCATCCGCCGGGGACAGGACCGCAGCTTCAGGCAGATGTAAATACGCCGGTGACAAGGAACGGGTAGCTTCTTTGATAAAATTGCGGGCATCAGGCAAAGAAATCCCTTGAACAGTAAGGGCACTTGCAGGCATTAAAGAAATGGCATCCATGTCCAACTCCAATCCCGTGGGTAAGGGTGAACGTTCAATGAAGTTTAAGGCCTTTTCCACCGCTTTAGGTATATCTTCGATTTCATCCCTCAACAAGTAATTCACTTGCGGTTCCAAATCCATATTCTTAAGCATAGCTTCACTGTTGGCATGTTCATGCAATCCGAACACAAAATAACGTTGTAAAAACCCCTGGTAGAACGCGTAACTAAATCCATTACCACTATGTCGCCCTTCTAACGGGCGGAAGTCAGCATGTGCATCGCAATTTAAACAGGCAATCCCTTGAGGAAAACCCATGCCTATAGATACGGCCTTTAATAGTGGAAAAGCATTATTATGCCCGCCGCCGATCACAATGGGAATAAGCTTAGCTTTTATAATGGCTTCAATGGCATCGAAAACTCTAATATCTAGTTCCTGGCAGAGCGAACGAAGTTTAGTATAATACTGAATATCAGTATTATTCAGTTCCAAAGCTCTTTGTTGCAAATCTTTGGTAGTTACTTGGCCGATACAAAGGATTTCCGATCCATCCAGGTGCCGGTTGCTTTGCTGATTAGCAAAATAATTAACAAACTGATCCCATGCTAACTCGGTACCGGGCTTTCCGTGATTAGCTAAGACTCCAATACTCTCAGGGATGCCTAAAAGAGCAAAACGAACCCCTTTTTTATGTTTTGTGAAAATAGAATCCCAATCCGTTTGACTTACGAATTGCATGCGTTCCCCCACCTTAACCTCACCTTTTCGATGTTTAATGAGCGGGTCCAGGTTTCGATAAACGCTTAAATAGGGCAGCATCAGTCTACAAAAGTAAAATTAAGATAGACAGGCAAGTGATCTGAGATGTCCGCGGCTTCTGTTACCACATGGGCGCTTATTGCCTTAATGAAACGGTGGTTGTAAAAAATATAATCCAATTTCTCATAAGGTTGGGCCGTATCAAAAGTAAAGTAACTGCTCTCACTCTTCTGATAATTTTGCTGACTGATCGCAGGCTTCAGCAAGGGGTGCTCGTAAAACAATTTCATGGATTTCTCGTCGAAGAGTTGCTCGGATGCAAATGGAGGTCTTGCGTTGAAATCGCCCATAACAATTAATGGTTTTTCACTAGCAAAGGAATCTACCCATTGTACCAATACTTCAGCTTGCGCCTCCCTGGTCTCTTGGTCAAAGGCTTCCAGATGTACGTTCAATACGACTAACTCCCGCGAACCGACTTGTAATTCTACCACTTGTATCAAGCGATCCAAGTAAAAAGCGTTGTAGTAAAACGGCGCGGCCTCAGGCTTTACAAGTACTATCCTGCGACTGTCCTTAACAGGAAATTTTGTAAGAACTGCTTGACCCGAATGCATGCTTCCAAAATGCGCCTGGGGGGGCCAATAAGGGAATGGCACGTAGTTCTTGTCCCAATTAATAGAGGCCACTGCTTGTGTGTATCCTCCCGATAGAGCTTGTAATTGATCTACCTTATAGCTTCTGGAAGCACCGTAGTCAATTTCCTGAAACCCCACAATATCCATTTGCCTGGCATTAAGCAATTGTTGTGTTTTAAGCAAATTATCCTGGAAGAGGCTCTCCGGTGGTTTAACAGGCAAATTATTGGTCATACCACTAAGGTATCCCAAATTATAAGTCATAATGGAAAAGGTATCTGCGGCTACTTTTGAAGGGTTGTCATACGAAAGTAACGTATGCAATTTCTCATTTGACATTCGATTGGAACTCCCCCAAATGTAAAACACCACGAGAAGAACCACCAAGAACAAGAGAAAATAGAGCAAATAACTACGCATATGTAGACCGAAGTGTGATGGGTAACCTGAACAAATTAAAGGTATATATTGATAAAATAAAAG
>JAJCYK010000069.1 GCA_029262935.1 Cytophagales bacterium
GAGTGTGAAAGTACCGGTATCAAAGAATTGCAGATAAACACCACGTAAATTATCTGTTTGACTTACCACCGAGTTTTCCAGAAGCGTTACCGACCAGATACTGTCTGTGAGTATTGAGGTAAAGTCTTGGCAATCTTCACAACTTAAGGCCCTCAGCGGTGCGGTTTTTAATTTAAACTCTTCATCACCTTTATCATCCTGTTCTATAAAATGTAGTTCCGTATCAGTAAGCTTAGTAATTACCCATTCGTCATCTAGTTGCCTCAATGGTTCTGTAGCACCAGATATCCGGATGACCAGTAAGGTGCTGTCAGAAGATAAGATCCATTCTCCCACTGTCGTTTCACAGCCTTGGATAACCTCCAATCTGAAATTAGGAAGAAATTGCAGATATACATTATCGAATTGACTTGTTTCATTTACTCCATTGTCGCCAAAAAAAGAAACGCTCCAAATTTTGGCAACCACCAATTCGCTGTTTATCTTAATACCTGGACGTTCTTCGTCACCTCCGTTGATACAAGAGGTGAGGCCTATAAAGATTAATAAAGTAATTAGTACAAAAATTGACCAAAGTAATTTCTTCATATCAAAAATATCCCAATGGTGGGGTTGTGCACATGACGTACAGGGCATTCACTCGGTTGCCTGGAAAATTAAGCACGATTTTTGTGGTTACCTACTACCTTAACACTATAAGCAATATGAAGAAGCTAAAGGCAACCAAAACCCCGATCCTATGCGTCCTGTAGAAGAAAATCTCAGTTATTTGGATCTCGATAATAAAAACGTAATTGATCCTTTACTTAATAAATGCCAGAAGGGGGATCGTCGGGCACAGAAAAAGCTGTTTCAGCTTTTATACCCTTATAGTATGAGCATTTGTTTGAGATATGCTCATGATGAGGATGAAGCTATGGAGGTACTCAATGATGGGTATTTAAAGATTTTCTCCAAAATCGATCAGCATAATCCTAATCGGTCATTTAAAGCGTGGGCACGGAGGATTTTTATTAATACTGCGATCGATCATTACCGGAAAAATGAAAAGCATTATCACTCGCTGGAAATAACGACAGTTGATACTGAATTTATAAAACCTGAAGTGTTAGACAATCTAGCTGCTTCTGACATACAACTAATGGTAAGTCATTTACCACCCGCTTACCGATTAATATTTAATCTGTACGTGGTAGAAGGATACAACCATAGAGAAATTGCCGAAAAGATTGGTATCAGCGAAGGTACCAGTAAGTCAAATTTGTCCAAAGCAAGAGTAAGGCTAAAAAAAATGATCAGCATTGCCAATGCAGAGGGCAATACAAATTATGGATAACCAAGAGTTTGATCATATATTAAAAGGGAAATTAGAATCCTTTACTCCTACTTACAAAGAAGGAGCCTGGGAGGAGCTTAACTATAAGCTTGATCTAATCGCTCCTATACCTTGGTATGCACGATGGAGAAGTGCCTTAATTGCTGGTAGTTTGGCATTGATCACTCTTATTAATGTTGGTGTTTGGTACAAAGTCAACGATAGCCAATCACAAATGGAGCAGATTTTGGAAGAGTTAACCACTAAAAGGAGCCAATCCATACCTGAAACCATTTATGTAACCACTTCAGATAACTACCTTGGTAGTTTATTAACAACCAGCCGATCCACCACTATGGCACCGCTGAGTAACTCCAATTGGCAAGCATCATCCGCCGAATTATTTGATCCGCTAAGTATATATAAGGTTAGTGCGGGAAAAAATTATTCGCAAAGTGCTACCAGTGCGCAACGACTTGCACAAGGATTTGATGCTGAAGCGGGTTTACTTCCGGCCCTTGCGGCATCTCGGGATCAAGCCACCCAAAGCTATTTTGAAAAGATGGCGACCCGTCCGGTAGGTTCTTTGGCTGCATTAGACCCTTTTCAATCTACCTATGAACTTCAATCATTAAATGGAGAAGACATTTATGTAAGAGGCATTGTGGTACCTGCTAACAAAAATAAGTGGGAGCATCCCTTGGATCTACGGGTAGGACTATCTTCCGGGTACTTAATACCTGATCCTGATTTAGGCGAGCGATTTGTTAGTTCCCGTCAGAGTGTCTATTTAGAAACACCTATAAAAGGAAATATGCACGCACTTTCTGGACTGTCATACCAGGAAATGACTTATAAGCTGGATGATGTTGATGACAACAATTTTTCCCAAGCTACTTTATTAAGATATCCCGATTTTAATAGCTTTGATTCCAGCCCAGATGAGATCAAGGTAGAGAATCAAATACTTCAGATACCTATTTACCTAAGAATTTACAAACCATTAAATAACAAATGGTCCGTATTTGCTGGTGGTGGGCCTACACTTGATTTACTGCTTAAGCAGAAGTTTACCTATAGTTTTTTAGAAATTCAAAACGAGCAACTGGTAGAATTCGAAGAAATCCGTACTTCCAAAGAACCGCAATTAAGCATTGGTTCCATTTCAGGTCATGTGGGCATAGAGCATTACTTTAGTAGAAGACTTGCTGCTCAAATGGAGCTCAACTACCAATATGGATTAGGACGTTTAGGCGTGGAGAAACGTTCATTCAATTCACTCTCAATTAGTGGTGGGCTATACTACAAGCTACGATCTCGATAGTAGTAACTGCAAACCCTCTTTTTCTTATTAGATTTCATTTTTTAAGAGAACAGCTATGCTGACATTGTTGTATGTTTTACTTTGGATAAGTTTACATTTAACCTTATATTTTTATTCTAAGCAACTTAGCCAAATACAGAGGTGGCCAAAAAACAGCAAGTAACATTAGACGCAACCCAATACCTTACTGAGGTGGCATGGGAGGTTTGCAATCAAGTAGGTGGAATTTACACGGTGATCCGCACCAAGGCGGCCAGTATCGTCTCCAAGTATGGGGATAACTATTGTGTTATTGGACCCTACATTCATAAAGATGTCCGTGGAGAATTCGAACCAATAGAAGGTTCTGGGACAATTTTTGAAAAGGCGGCCATTAAAATGCGTGAAATGGGCCACCAGGTACACTTTGGACGCTGGTTGGTAGCGGGCAGACCTTTAGTAGTGTTGGTAGAGCCCAAGGAAGTAATGGATCAACTAGCTGAACTCAAGTATTTCATTTGGGAGAATCACTATATAGGTACTCCAGAGACGGATGTTTTGGTTGACAATGTGATCGGGTTTGGCCATTTAGTGAAAAAGTACTTGAAAACGCTGGAGTCTGTTACTCCCAAAAAGGACGAGATCATCAGCCATTTTCATGAATGGATGGGAGGGACCCCCATCGCAGATTTGAAAAGAGAGGGCACACGGATCAAGACGATATTTACCACACACGCCACTATATTGGGCAGGTATTTGGCAATGAACAATCCCACATTTTACAACCATTTACCCTTTTTCGATTGGGAAAAAGAGGCGCAACATTTTGGGATTGAGACATTGGCTCGTTTTGAAAGAACTGCTGCACAAAGTTGTGATGTATTTA
>JAJCYK010000070.1 GCA_029262935.1 Cytophagales bacterium
TACAAGGGTTTGATGGCCGACCTGATTTGTTTAAAGGGATGACCCATCCCCGGAAAGCCATTGGGCATCCAAATATATTTTTTGACACCTTAGTACATGACACTTTTTCACTTGAACTAATGGTTAAAAGATTAGGAGGCACTGATCAGATAATCAGTGGATTAGATGACCCATATCCTTTAGGAGAAATGGAAAGCTTGCCCCAGTCGTCGTACCCGGGAAAGATATTGGATTTGGCTTTGGAAGAGCGCATCATCAACCAACAAGATTACGACAACATTTGGATGGCCAATGTATTGAGATGGTTAGGCTCAGAACATGATCCTAGTATTAAAGCCCGATTAAAGATATAATGGAAGAGGAAAAAATAGATGTACAGGCTTATGCCATGCAAAAGGACCAGGAAGATCCTCTTAAAGGTTATCGAAACCAATTTTATTTGCCAAAGCAGGCCAATGGTGAGCCGTATGTTTATTTCTGTGGCAATTCTCTAGGGTTGCAACCAAAATCCGTAAAAGAAGCCGTTAATCAAGAATTGTTAGATTGGCAGAATTTGGGGGTAGAAGGCCATTTGCAGGCAAAAAACCCCTGGCTGCCCTATCATGAATACTTAACTCCTGCTATGGCCAAAATGGTAGGAGCCAAAGAACATGAAGTGGTAGTTATGAATACACTATCAGTGAACTTGCATTTAATGATGGTGTCTTTCTACCAACCAAAAGGAGATCGAAACAAGATTTTGATAGAATCTGACGCTTTTCCTTCGGATCGTTATGCCGTTACTTCCCAGATTCGTTATCACGGTTTGGATCCCACGGATTGTTTGATCGCATTAGCGCCGCGTACTGGAGAACATTGCCTACGCCCGGAAGACATTGCTGAAAGCATCAAGCAACACGGTGATTCTATTGCCTTAATCCTCATTGGAAATACCAATTATTACACGGGTCAGTACTTTGATATGAAAGCCATTACAAAATTGGGACACGACCTTGGATGCACAGTGGGTTTTGACTGTGCTCATGCTGCAGGAAACGTAGCCCTGCAACTACATGATAGTGGTGCAGATTTTGCCGTATGGTGCAGTTATAAGTATCTAAATGCAGGACCGGGTAGTATAGGAGCATGCTTTGTTCATGAAAGGCATGGGAACAGGACTGATTTGCCTAAGTTTACCGGTTGGTGGGGTCACAATAAAGAGACACGTTTTGGTATGAGAGACGCATATGACCCCATTCCTGGAGCGGAATCCTGGCAGCTTAGTAACCCTCCCATTTTGTCAATAGCCGCAGTTTGGGCCTCCCTTAAGTTGTTCGATGAGGTAGGTATGGATGCCCTTACAAGAAAATCCTTGGAGTTAACCGGATATTTACTGGCACTAATTGATAGTTTGGATAACCCTCGAATCGAGGTGCTAACACCTCTGGACCCTAATCAACGGGGTTCTCAAGTCTCTATCCGGGTCAAAGATTCCGGTAAATCGCTCTTTGATGAGCTCTACAATAATGGAATAATTGCCGATTGGCGGGAGCCGGATGTGATAAGAGTTGCCCCTGTTCCTTTTTATAACACGTTTCAAGAGGTATTTATGTTTGTTGAAATCCTTAAATCTTTATTGGTAGATGAGTAAGGAACATGTTCTTATCGTGGGAGCTGGATTATGCGGAAGTTTATTAGCTCTCAGGCTGGCACAACGTGGGTATCGAGTGAGCCTTTATGAAAAACAGGGAGACATGCGGCACGAAGAGCAGGATGCTGGACGATCCATAAATCTAGCATTATCTGGACGAGGCCTGTTGGCATTGAGGCAAGCGGGTATTGAAGATGCTATTTTGGCCGATTGCATCCCCATGAAAGGCCGATTGATTCACCCAATTGACGGTTCCCCCTTTTTATCACCTTATAGTGGGCGATCTACCGATTATATAAATTCTGTATCCAGATCAGGGTTGAATGTTGCCTTGCTCAATAAGGCTGACAAATTTGATCCAATTACCATCAAATTTCATCACAAATGCCTGCATGTAAACTTAGAAGAGGCTCAGGCTACTTTTGAAAATCAATTGACTGGTGAATCTGTGCTGGTTAAAGCTGATGTCGTTATTGGCACTGACGGAGCAGGATCGGCAGTAAGAAGAAGCATGATGGCCGCTACGTCAGAATTGCTCTTTGACTATTCACAAAATTTCTTAAACCATGGGTACAAAGAACTAAGTATAAGACCAACAGAAAGAGATGGTTATAGAATTGAAAAAAATGCCCTGCATATTTGGCCAAGAGGCGACTTTATGATTATTGCTTTGCCAAATTTAGATGGTAGTTTTACCCTAACCATGTTTAATCCGATTCATGGGGACCAAGGGTTTAAGGGATTGACCACCCCAGAACAGGTCGAGAAGTTCTTTCAAATTAATTTTCCAGATCTCATTCCGCATTGCCCCCATTACATAGAGGAATATTTCACTAATCCGGTAGGGGTGTTGGGCACCATTAAGTGTTACCCCTGGCAAGCCTATGGAAAAACCCTGATTATGGGCGATGCTGCACATGCCATCGTGCCTTTTTATGGGCAGGGCATGAATGCGTCTTTCGAAGATGTTAGGATATTTGATGAAATATTGGACCAAGTTAACGGCGATTGGGTCAAGTTATTTAATCGCTTTCAAGAGCGACGTGTAAACAACACCAATGCTATTGCTGACTTGGCCATAGACAATTTTCATGAGATGCAGGACCGAGTGGATGACGAGGATTTTAAAAGGAAAAGACAGCTTGAGATGCGATTGGAGGAAGCATTCAGCGATTATTACTCTAAATAT
>JAJCYK010000071.1 GCA_029262935.1 Cytophagales bacterium
TGTCATTGGTCCCATAGAGAGTTATGAAGATCAACTGTTTGGTATAAAAGCATCTTATGAGGCTTATGTATTGATCAAAGATCAAAAGTGGTCGGATCGTTTAGCCAAGTACACTTCAGTTTTACCTGAGTTACAAAAAGGACTGCCCGTGGCGGAAAAATATAAAAAGGAAACACCAGGATCTAATGCCGACTTGAACGCCTACGATGTTATTTATTATGCAGGCGACTGTAATTCAGGTAGTAAGACAATTGCCATCAACTTGCCCAATGATGAAGAAGTACAACTAGCGAAAGGCACACGGCGACTCCAACTTAAGAATGCCATGCAGGCGAAGTTTGACAAGATATTACTCCCTATCAGTGCACAGCTTATTGCTGAAGATCAACGTCAACATATCACTTTTGATGCGTTTTTTGCAAATACCATGTTCCATGAGGTAGCTCATGGATTGGGTATAAAAAACACCATTAGTGGAACCGGAACCGTACGAGAAGCCCTAAAGGAGCATGCTTCGGCACTTGAGGAAGGCAAAGCAGACATCCTGGGTTTGTATATGATCACACAATTACATGAAAAAGGTGAAGTAACAGGAGATTTAAATGATTATTACACTACTTTTTTAGCAGGAATATTTAGATCAGTACGCTTTGGAGCCTCCAGCGCTCATGGCAAAGCCAATATGATCCGGTTTAACTTTTTTAAAGACTATGGAGCCTTTGAAAAAGAAACAGCCACTGGTCGTTATCGGGTAAATTTCGACAAGATGCAGGAAGCAATGACCGCCTTATCCGAGAAAATCCTAACCTTACAAGGAGACGGAGATTATGCCGGTGTATCCCAGTTAGTGGCAGAAAAAGGAATCATCGATGATGGCTTGCAAAGAGACCTGGATTTATTAGACGCCGCGTCGATTCCAGTAGATATAATATTCGAACAAGGACTGTCGCAATTGGGTCTATAATTTACTCCCCTCGAGGAATCAATCCTCCGGGAAACACTACCGGACTTTCATGTCCCTCTTTACTTACCGAAGCCACGCCAAACAGGTAATTATCAATTACCAAATGCTCCAGGGTATATGAGGTTTGTAATCCTACAAACTTTGAATGCTGCCACTGCGGAGCAGTGGTGTCACGCCAATAAACTTTGTAACCGGCAAGATTTGTATCCGCTACTTTTTCCCAACGTAAACGGGTAGACGGCTGAACAGCACCACCGATTTCTACTCCACTGGGAGCTGGTGGCGCCCAGCCTAAAGAAGCCATAGCAATGGCGTTTACTGCAGTAAGCTTGGCGGCATATTCAAAATTCACTCCTGATATGACATCCCCATAATCAATGCCGCCTTCTGTGCGAAGATCTTGATGCTGGCGGGTATAGTTTTCGTGGGTCTCCATAATGCGCACACCGGCAAACCCTTGATCATTAAAAGGGCGATGATGTCCCCCACGACCGAATCGATCCAGCCGATAAATCATCATGGCGTTCAAATTATCCATGTACTGGTCTGTTAAACGATGTACGTATCTGGCCAGCTGCCTAGAGATACCATCCACCTCCCCTCCATAAAACCTTCTCCTGGTCCGTTGTTGATCGGTCTCCGTCACGGGTGTTGGTTCCGAGAATATTCTAAAACTACTGTTATCAACCACACCATCGACCCCTGCAATGTTTCCAATCATATCGTTATTCAATACTCCAATTATATTCCACCCTTCATTTTTGGCCACCTGTGCCATATGGCGGCCTCCAAAAAGCCCTTGCTCCTCACCTGATAAGCCCGTATAGACAATGCTGTTGGAAAATTCATACTTTGATAACACTCGGGCGGTCTCCAAAGCTCCTGCCATACCAGAGGCATTATCATTAGCCCCTGGTGAATCTGAAGTGGCATTTAACACATCCGAAACTCGACTATCAATATCACCTGACATAATTATGTATCGATCCGGATGGGCAGTGCCACGCTGGATTGCAATTACATTTACAATGTAAGTATCTTCCGGAATACGGCTGGACTCCCCTGCTTTTACCAAACTGCGTTGATAATAAACCTCAAGGCATCCTCCACACGCACTGCTTATCTTATCAAATTCACCTTTAATCCACCGCCGGGCAGCACCAATACCACGAGTTTGTGAAACCGTGTCGGATAGGGTATTGCGAGTACCAAAACCTACCAATTTTTCGATATCTGATTGCAAACGAGCCGGGCTGGTAGCCTGAGAAATATCATAAATACGTTGATCCGAGCTCGGAGGAGTTGGGTTGTTTTGAGCAGAAACACCAAGGATTAGGCTTAAAAACATCGCCAGTATCCCAGTTCTAAATTGTTGAGGAGTCATGTAGCTTTAATTATTTTAGGGCCTTAAAATAACCAAAGTCTGGGAGAACGAAAGCCGATTTTATGGATTGTTGGATATCAAATGTTGGCAGTGTTGAATTAATTTCCTCAGATCGCGCTCTTCTCTTAAAAAGAGCTGCTCACTGCGAGCAAACTTCTTTATAGCCAATTTGTGATTAGGAAACAATTTAATGACTCCACCTACGGAGGCAGGACATTTTATTAATGAGCCATCCTGAAGTTCTAAATAGTAGCGATTTTGGTCCAAGTATTGATGGTAATCTTGATTCGTACTGTACACGGACTCTTTATCCGCTTCTCTTATGCGTTTGCCGCGTTTTGCATACAACGTCACGGGTCCCTCACTCATAACCTGTAAAAATCCCAGCGATTCACCGTTGTTTACAAATTGTAATTGATTAATGTTAAAAGACCTAATTTGGCGCTTCACTAGCTTAAATCCGGTACGCTTGCCTCTTTTAATTATAAGTTGGTCCTCCACCATATCATACAGCATTTCGCCTTTGATATTACGGCCATCGTCCAGTACAAATGTGCCACTTTGCCAATCATTGTTAAAATAAGGTGATCCCTGGGTTCCTTTGAAACTATCATCAAATACCATTTCCGTTTGGAAATAGTTCTGGGAAGTGAGATTGTCCATAAATTCTTGGCCCGCAGTAGTTGTCATTTCTTGGGCAAGAAGAGTACAAGGAAAGGCACACAACACAAGCGTGCTCTGAATGAATCGATTCATAGCAACAAATTACGAATTCCATGAACTGAAAAACATCCCCCTAAAGGAGCTAAATGGGATTAAATGTTAAACCAGTAGGTCAGTTTCAGTATCAGGGCACGGTTCTTAATAGTAAAAGAGTTGGGCAGGTAGTTATCCGTATAGACGATAAACAGATCCGAAACTGGCTTGAAACGCCACTGAAAGCGCGCGTTAATATTGATGTTGTCAATTTGATTGTTGTATTGAGCCAGGGTACTAAAAAAGATGTTCCGGCTAAACGTAATATCAAACCTTGGCCCAATTAACCATATGTCCGCATCATTGTAGGGGTCGGGCATGCGCACTTTGTTGTAATCGAAATCCAGGGAGAAAGTACCATGAGGCTGCAAGCGGTAGTTCAAATTCCCGCCTATGTTAAAACGAGTACCATTAAAGAATTCACCGCCTTCCGATTGCAGTTCAAAGTTAAATAACTTACGTTGGTCTGACTGATAGCTAAAAGTGTAATATTGATAGTTGTAATCAGAATCTTGAGGAAGCGGCTCTCCCTCAGATCCGGTTGGGTCAAAATCTGAAAATAAATAAGTATACTCCCGCACCCAGGCGATGTTCAATCTGCTGTTATCTTGAAAGTTAAATCGATATTCAAGATTGAAAGACTCATCTGTACGGCCTCTTCCATCCCAAATGTGTTCGAATGACACCATGGGGCCGTGTTCATTCACCCGAGAATTTCGAGGGTAAAAGGAATATTCAATTGAGGGGTTTATTCGTCTGAATCCTGTTCTGGGAACAAATCCATCATCTACTTGAAAACCTTCACCAATTATCTGATGGGCCCATACCATTTCCAGTTGGCGAATGCTCCACTGCAGGGACAGGCCGTGCGCATATTCCTCTTGGGTAAAGGCTTCATCCATACTCCGATGGTAATACGCTTTACCGGTCCATTGGTTGTCAGCTGAAGCTAAGTTGTATTCCAAGCCTAATACCCGATTGTAATTATCGAGTTGTTCTTTTGAAGATCCCGTTTGTTGTTTATTTACCAAGAACAAGGCCACGTTTGATCTTTGAAAGATCTTTCTTTG
>JAJCYK010000072.1 GCA_029262935.1 Cytophagales bacterium
GAGTTCCCGGTTGAAACGCAACAAGCCTGGTATAGCATGGAAGAAGATATTCTAACCGGCCGCAGAAGGGTAAAGTATGATAACCTAATAATAAAATCGAGCTACGCCACCACAGAAGAGTCCAGGAGAGCCTATGAGAGCCAGACGGAAGTTGCAGAGTTAAATTATCTGTATGTTCCATATTACGCCATTGGTGATTCCAGTGTAACCGTTACTGATAGCGAATTATCAGCTTACTTGAAAGACCATAGTTTGGAATATGAAGTAGAAGAGAGCCGTGCTTTAAAGTATGTTACATTTCCAGTAATGCCTTCTGGTGCCGATAGTACAGCTTTCCAAGCCGCTATGCAGCAGATTGAACAAGAATTTTCTCAAAGAAGCGATGATTCGATTTATGCCACTACCAAAACCGAAGTGGGAGCTGGCTTTACTAAATACAGTGTAGACCGCTTGCCGTTGGTACTACAAAGTGATTTTGAGAATCTTACTCCAGGTTCCGTTTATGGACCATTTATCGAAAACGGCTACCACAGTCTTTATAAAATCTCGGAAGTTACTGAAGATACTATTCTTGCTGCCCGTGCCAAGCACATATTATTTAAAGGAGCGGACAACAGCATAGAAGGAAAAGCTGAAGCTAAAGCGCAGGCTCAGAGTATTCTTGATGAGCTAAAATCAGGTGCTGACTTTACGCAAATGGCCAGTTTACATGGAACTGATGGGACGGCTACGAATGGGGGTGACCTTGGTTGGTTCAGTACTGGTGCTATGGTTGAAGAGTTTCAAAGCGCGGTATTTGATGCAACTTCCACAGGCTTATTACCAAATCTGGTAGAAACTCAATTTGGTTACCATATAATATCTGTGACCAACGTAAAAACCAATCAAGCCTTTAAGATAGCTACCATAAGCAGCTTGCTTACACCTAGTGAGAAAAGTCGTGATGATGCTTACCGAAAAGCTGATTTTTTCAGAAGCAACAGTGAAAACTTGAAAAGCTTTGAAGACAATGCGAATCAAGATGGTTTAAATCTTTATGACGCTACTAATGTGGACAAAAATGCGCGCAGGTTTGGTACCTTAGGTAATGCCAGACAAATAGTAAGTTGGTTGTATCGAGAAGCCTCGCCCGGGAAAGTGTCAAAAGTGTATGAAATTGACGATACCTACATTATTGCCGTAATGACTGAAGAATCCGAAGAGGGAACGGCTACTATAAATGATGTTCGCAACGAAATTACCCTGAAGGTAAAGAATCAGAAAAAGGCGCAGCTTATTATTGACAAGCTTAAAGGCATGGAAGGAGGCCTTGATCAGCTAGCAGAAGCTTATGGTTCGGATGCCAGTGTTTTTAGCACCAGTGATCTTAAGCTTAGTAGCAACTCAGTGCCTAATGTGGGATTTGCACCGGAAGCTGTAGGTAAAGCATTTGCCTTAGATCCTGGGGCACGCACGGAACCCTTTGCGTCTGACAACGGAGTATTAGTGCTGGAGTTAGTATCCAAAACGCCGGCGCCAGAGATCGCCGATTATACCCAGTATACACAGCAATTAAAACAACAATTGGAAAATCGTACCAGTTTTAATATCTCCAATGCTATAAAGGAGTATGCTGATATCAAGGACCGTAGATATAAATTCTTTTAAGATAATCCAGCAACATGGATTATGATGAATCTCGTGATGAGTTTAAAGAGCGGCTGGACCAAGAACACCAATGGCCTACGTGGTATTTATTTAAATTTATAGTACCCAGCCATACAGAGGCTGCAGTATCGAAGTTGTTCCCTGTGGAAGCCGTATCAGTTAAGGCCTCTTCAAAAGGAAAATACCGCAGCGTTAGTGCCAAGTTGATGATGAACTCAAGCGAAGATGTCATGAGGATTTACGAAAAAGCATATCAAATTGAAGGTGTACTAGCCTTATAAACCCCTGCCTATGTGGACTGAAGAAGACAACAAGCTTAAGAGAACTTTCCAATTTGATAACTTTGTAGAAGCTTTCGGGTTCATGACGCAAGTGGCTATCCTCGCGGAAAAAATGGATCATCATCCCAATTGGAGTAACGTGTATAACACCGTGTCCATTGAATTAACTACGCACGATCGAGGGAACACCATTACTGACAATGATCGAAAATTGGCGGCTGCCATTGACGAGATATAACAAGCCGTTAATTATTTCTAAACCACTCATGTCGCAATCTGCCAGGTTATACTTAGTTCCTACTCCCATAGGGAACTTAGAGGATATTACCTTAAGGGCTATAAGAATATTAAAGGAAGTTGATACCATCTTGGCGGAAGACACCCGTACCTCAGGAAAACTTCTTAAGCATTTAGGAATCACCAATAAGGTAGAAAGCTATCATACCTTTAATGAGCATAAAAAAGTATCTGAACTGGTTAGCCGTTTACAACTTGGTGAAAGTATGGCATTAATTACAGATGCTGGCACTCCGGCTATATCTGATCCAGGTTTCTTAATGGTAAGAGCTTGCTTAGAGAATAACGTCCCTGTCGAGTGCCTGCCTGGACCTACAGCTTTGATCCCCGCATTGGTAAATTCCGGATTGCCCGCAGATCGATTTGTCTTTGAAGGATTCTTACCCCATAAAAAAGGACGACAAAAGCGAATAGAGCAAATCGCACAGGAGAAAAAAACCGTAATACTATATGAGTCTCCACATCGGCTTTTAAAAACGCTGAATCAATTAAGAGATAAGATAGATCCAGAAAGACCGGTAGCCGTGTCTCGAGAATTAACTAAGTTGTATGAGGAAACCGTAAAGGGTACCTTAACAGAGTTAATAACATATTTTGAACAAAAGCCCATTAAAGGTGAATTCGTCATTGTTATCGGTTCTTAAGCAAGCTTCTCCCAAAGCTCGCAATTTATGGTTTGCATCAACCCTAAGTGGTTTACTAATGTGGATTGCATGGCCAGTAGGGCTCGGTGCTCCTCTGTTATTTATAGCCTGGATTCCCCTCTTGTGGATTGAGCATCAAACTCGAAACGATGGCCGGAGTTGGCGGTTTTTCTTATTAATATTTTGGTCCTGTCTTATTTGGAATCTAGGTACTACCTGGTGGATGTACTACTCAACTGCTGTTGGCAGTGTGGTAGCCATCGCCGCCAATGCCATGCTTATGACGATTCCTTGGGTTCTTTTAAGAAAAACTTCAAGATTAGGAGGAAGTTATTGGGGTTACTTAGGATGGGTATTGTATTGGTGCGCCTTCGAACATATACATTTAACCTGGGAAATTTCCTGGCCTTGGTTGACGTTAGGAAATGGTTTTGCCATGTTCCCACAATGGATTCAATGGTATGAGTACACGGGTGTGTTTGGGGGCACGCTATGGATCTTGCTTATCAACCTGGGTATGTTCAGTCTGGTTTGGGGCCAAGCAAAAAAATTTAAGTCAATATTAATACTTACAATTTTAGGCCTAGCATTACCCATCGGGTTTTCTTACTTGATGTATGCCAACTATGAAGAACAGGGGGATATTCTAGAAGTGGTGGCTGTGCAGCCTAACATAGACCCCTATACTGAAAAGTTTATTGATTCAGAAAACTTCATTGCTTTTGAACAACAAGTTGATCGATTCATACAGCTTTCACAGCAGGAGATCACTCCACTAACATCGTTTGTATTGTGGCCAGAATCTGCTATAGATGGAGGATTCGAAGAATTGGCCCTTTTAAGTACAGACCCTAATGCTGAGAATCGATCGTTACAGGCGAAAGATTTGCGATCCATTCAAAAAATAAAAGCTTTCAAAAACAAGCATGCCCAGCTTTCCCTGCTAACCGGGTTGACTAGTTATACTATTTACGGGCAAAAATCTGATGCTACCATCACGGCACGCAGTAATGGGGAGTTTTACTACGACGTTTATAACACGGCTTACTATTTGGGTGATGACGGAAGCTTACATACTTATCATAAGTCTAAGTTGGTGCCTGGCCCGGAAACGATGCCCTATCCTAAAGTTCTGGGATTCCTTTCCGATCTACTAGTAGATTTTGGGGGCACAAGTGGGCAATTGGGTAAGCAAGCAGAACGAACAGTGTTTATTAATAGTCAAGGTTATGGTTTGGCACCCTCTATTTGCTACGAATCCATCTACGGTGGGTTTATGGCAGAATACGTAAGAAATGGGGCTCACATCATCGGGATTATTACAAATGACGGTTGGTGGAAAGACAGCCCAGGTCATAAACAGCATCTGCACTATGCCGTAATCCGGGCCATAGAAAACCGTCGGGCAGTAGCTCGATCTGCCAATACCGGAATTTCAGCATTTATTACCCAAAAGGGTAAAATTGTTAATGCTACAAACTTTTGGGAACAAGATGTGATAAAAGCTGAATTAAGAGCAAATACACAACTTACCTTCTATTCCAAACACGGGGATTACCTAGGCCGCACCTCTGTTTGGCTGGCTATTTTAGTGGGGCTTTCCGCCTGGGTTCGTCGATTAACTTCAAAATAAGTGGATTTAGCATCGTTATTACCGCAAGTTGTGGCCATTAGTAAAACCGGTGGTGCATTTATCCAAGAGGCTAAAAAGAAATTTGACTGGAACGACCTTGAATACAAGGGCAACAACGACTTGGTTTCATTTGTTGACAAAGAGACGGAACGTCTATTAGTAAATGGTCTAAGCGCGCTACTTCCGGAGGCTGGATTTATTACTGAAGAAGGTACCATCACTCAGGAGAAGAAGCCTTGGCAATGGGTCATAGATCCCCTGGATGGCACTACAAATTTCGTACATGGGGTTCCCTTATATTCTGTAAGTATCGGGTTGCTACATGAGGGTATTCCCGTGTTGGGAGTGGTGTATGAAGTAAATCGTGAAGAGTGTTTTCATGCTTGTAAGGATCAACCCGCTTGCTTAAATGGCCAAGAGATTCAGGTGTCTCCGATCTCAACATTAGCAGAAAGTATATTAGCGACAGGATATCCTCATATTAAATTTGATCATCTGGAGCCCTATTTAAGCCTGTTAGGGGATCTCATGCGAAACACCCATGGTATTCGTCGAATGGGTAGTGCGGCGGTGGATTTGGCCTATGTAGCTTGTGGACGAGTCTCAGCCTTTTTTGAACATAACCTTAACATTTATGATGTGGCAGCTGGAATAGTAATTGTGCAGCAAGCTGGTGGTGTGGTGACTGATTACCAAGGAGCTAACAACTATTTAACGGGCAGACAAATTTTGGCGGCAAATGCCGTACACCAGCAGTTATTAGCGGCAATACAAAAACACTGGAACCTTTAAGCCCAGACTCGGGTACCCTCCGTACAGTTTTGGCACATTTCAATTTGATCTCTCGCTTGAATCAGCTGCTTCCGAAAATTTACATATGGTTTGCCAAACCAAAGATCTTTAAAACTTTGATCTTGCATATCTCCTAGAGGATGAGCCGCATCTTTG
>JAJCYK010000073.1 GCA_029262935.1 Cytophagales bacterium
GGGTTTACCTTTCCTGGCATAATGGATGAACCTGGCTCGTTTTCCGGGATTAAGATTTCCCCAATGCCACTACGGGGACCTGAAGATAACATCCTGATGTCGTTACCAATTTTCATTAAGCTTACAGCTAGCTGTTTTAAAGCACCAGAAGTCTCTACCATGGCATCATGTGCTGCTAGTGCTTCAAATTTATTTTGTGCCGTCACCAAAGGCAATCCAGATTGATTGGCGATCTCCTGAGCTACGGCCTCCGCGTATCCGCTAGGTGTATTTAGCCCGGTACCTACCGCCGTTCCTCCTAAGGCCAATTCAGAAAGGTGGGCTAAGGTGTTCTTTAAGGCTATCAATCCATGATCCAATTGAGATACATAGCCGCTAAATTCATGACCTAGTGTTATGGGTGTGGCATCCATAAAATGGGTGCGCCCAATTTTTACTACCGTAGCAAAAGCCTCGACCTTATGGTTAAGTACATCTCTTAGCGCTTGTATCTTGGGGATCGTCTCCTTGACAATTTTGTTATAACCTGCGATGTGCATGGCTGTAGGAAACGTGTCGTTGGAAGATTGTGATTTGTTCACATCGTCATTGGGATGAATGATTTTTTTATCATCAGAAAGCTGGCCTCCGGACAATACATGGGCGCGATTTGCAACTACCTCATTAACATTCATGTTGCTTTGAGTGCCAGAACCCGTTTGCCACACTTTTAAAGGAAATTGATCATCTAAGTCACCAGCGATTATTTCATCACATACCTGAGCAATAAGCTGCGCTTTTGATTCATCAAGCACGCCTAACTTATGGTTGGTAAGTGCAGCGGCTTTCTTCAATATTGCAAAGGCCTGAATAACTTCTATGGGCATTTTCATGGTGTCTCCACCAATGGCAAAATTTTGCAGGGAACGTTGGGTCTGGGCTCCCCAATACTTTTCTGCAGGGACCTCTACGTGGCCCATAGTATCGTGTTCAATTCTGTAAGACATTAGGCAAATAGTTAAATCAAGCTTAAAGTTAGAAACATTTTATTGGAATTTTGACTCCGCTTTACTTTTCCACAGGAATTACTAAAAAAGTTTAATCTATGCTTTATTGGGATTCATCGAAAATACGGAAGCCTTCGTCTTATACTTCAATTTGGCACCATTTCCGGTATTACTTTTGCAAATGATTAACCAACTGAGTTCGTGTAAAACAACTCAGTTACCAATGAAGATTGGTTTCAGTTAGTTTCTTGGTTTATGTGTTGAGAAAAGCTCCTGGGTGCACACTCTGGGGCTTTCTCTATTTAGGCACAGCAAGTAAACCCATCTTTTCCAATAGGGACCACACCACAATCCCCAAGCTTACCGAGATGTTAAGCGAGTGTTTGGTGCCGTACTGGGGAATCTCCAAGCAGTGATGAGCCAATGGCAACAACTTTTCATAGACCCCAAAAACTTCGTTGCCAAATATTAAGGCATACTTTTCGGTTTGTGAAGGATCAAAATCCGTCAACATAACGCTAACATCAGTTTGCTCTACCACTAGAATTTTATACCCTTCCTTACTCAACCTTTTGGCTAAAGGCAGCACATCTCCTACATATTCCCAGTCCACAGACTCCGTGGCCCCTAAGGCGGTTTTGTTTATTTCTCGATGCGGTGGTTTGCCCGTGATACCGCACAAGTAGATCTTCTCAATAATAAAAGCATCAGCCGTACGAAATGCTGAGCCCACATTATTTAGGCTGCGAACGTCATCCAGAATCAGCACCAAGGGGTTTTTAGGATGCTCTTTGAAGGCCGCTACTTCCAACCTGCCTAACTCACTATTTTCAATCTTGCGCATGTAGTGCTAATTTAATTTTTTAGGAACTTGACAATACTTATATTTCTGTAAATTTGCCTCTTCCTGTTCACTGGGAATCTAAGTCATATGTCCAAAGCAAAGGTAAAAAAAGCCAGGGAAACTCCTCTGATGAAACAATACAATGCCATCAAGGCTAAGCACCCTAGTGCTATGTTGTTATTTAGAGTGGGGGATTTCTATGAAACCTTTGGTGAAGATGCCATTGCTGCCAGTCGAGTATTGGACATTGTACTTACGAAGAGAGCAAATGGAGCGGCCTCTCATATTGAATTGGCGGGCTTTCCTCACCACAGTTTGGACACCTACCTGCCCAAATTGGTACGAGCTGGATATCGAGTAGCGATTTGTGATCAACTAGAGGATCCGAAACAGGCCCAAGGCATTGTAAAGCGCGGGGTTACTGAGCTGGTAACTCCTGGGGTAACATTCAATGATAACGTATTAGAAAGCAGTCATAACAATTACCTATGTGCCGTTTATTTTCTTAAAAACCATGCAGGGGTGGCCTTTTTGGATATCTCAACTGGTGAATTTTGTGGTACGGAAGGGTCGGTTGAAGAAATTGACAAACTGGTGCAAAGCTACAACCCCACAGAGATCCTTTTCTGTAAAGGTCAAAAAGCTGTTTTTCATCAATTCATGCAAGGAGATGGTCGTATGGATCGGCATGTCTTTCCCTTAGAAGATTGGGTATTTGGTGAGGATTTTGGGCACCAAAAACTTATCGAACAGTTCAAAACCAAGCACCTCAAAGGATTCGGCTTTGAAGATTTAACCTTGGCTACTACTGCCGCAGGTGCCATTCTATATTATTTGGAGCTTACTGAGCATCACCACCAACGGCATATTGCCGGCATTTCCAGAATAGAGAAAGAACAGTTTGTGTGGTTGGACAAATTTACCATTCGAAACCTTGAACTGGTTCATCCTCAGCAGGAGGGTGGGGTAGCACTTGCTACCATTTTGGATCAAACGTCCACGCCTATGGGTAGTCGCATGCTTAAGCGCTGGTTGCTTTTGCCATTGAAGGATCAATCGGCCATTGATCACCGGTTGAATCTTGTTGAGGCCTTGATTAAAAACCCGGAGCTCCTCGAGCATCTCAGTAATGCATTGAAGAGTATGGCAGATTTGGAGCGGCTTATATCTAAGGTGGCGGTAAGCAGGGTCAATCCCCGTGAGTTCCATCTATTGAAGCAGACGCTTCAAAGATGTCAGCAAGTGAAACAACTATTATTGGATCAAAAAAATGCCGATCTGTTGGAGATGGGCCAACAGGTTGAGGCCTGTCAAAAACTGGTGGATCGCATTCAGATCGAGCTAAAGGAAGACCCTCCATTAAGTGCTACACAAGGCAATATTATCCAGGATGGGGTTGATAAAGAGTTGGATGAATTAAGGGCTATCGCGTTTACCGGCAAAGATTACCTGTTGCAATTGCAAAATACGGAAAAGGAAAATACGGGCATCAGCTCCTTAAAGGTGGCCTTTAATAAAGTATTTGGCTACTATCTAGAAGTTTCCAATGCCCATAAAGACAAAGTGCCTGAGGCCTGGATTCGCAAACAAACCCTGGTAAATGCCGAAAGATACATTACCCCGGAGTTAAAAACATTTGAGGAGCAAATTCTAAATGCTGAAGAAAAGCTTTCGGTGATAGAGCTCCGTCTGTTTTCAGAATTGATGGTTTTTGCACAAGAATTTATTGTAGAAGCTCAAAGCAATGCCCAGATCATGGGTCGGTTGGATACGCTTTGTTCTTTTGCCCATACTGCCTTAAAGAACCTCTATTGCCGACCTAAAATCAGTGACTCATTTGATCTTGAAATTACGGCAGGCCGGCATCCGGTAATTGAAAAAGTAATGCCCACCGGAGAAGCATACGTGCCCAATGATGTGATCTTAAACCAGGACGACCAGCAAATAATGATCATCACCGGACCCAACATGGCTGGTAAATCGGCACTCCTGCGACAAACGGCGTTGATTGTACTTATGGCCCAGATGGGTAGCTTTGTACCAGCCACCGCCGCACACATTGGGCTAATTGACAAGGTATTTACCAGGGTAGGTGCTTCAGACAATCTGGCTCAAGGGGAGTCCACATTCATGCTGGAAATGATTGAGACCGCTAGTATATTAAACAACCTAAGCGATCGCAGCTTGGTTTTAATGGACGAAATTGGTCGCGGAACCAGTACTTATGATGGTATTAGTATTGCTTGGTCCATTGTGGAATACTTGCACAACCAACCAAGTAGCAAAGCCAAAACCCTATTTGCTACCCATTACCACGAGTTAAATCAGCTTACCGATAATTTAGCCCGTGTAAAAAATTTCAATGTATCCGTAAAGGAAGTAGGGGACAAAGTAATATTCATGCGCAAATTACAACCGGGTGGTTCGCAACATAGCTTCGGTATTCATGTGGCTCAAATGGCCGGTATGCCCAATCAAGTGGTGATTCGAGCCAGTGAAATCATGCGGCATTTGGAAAAAGAAAAGGTGCAGGAAGACACCAAAAAGTCTTTACAAGAACTACCCCAAGAAAACTATCAACTCCAGCTCTTTGAAGCCAGTCCAGCATTCAAAAAAGTGCGAGGCTTGTTAGAACCTCTAGATATAAATACCATCAGTCCAGTGGAAGCTTTACTTAAATTGAATGAGCTTAAGATTATACTGGATGAGGAGGGTAAATGAGTGCTAGTATTTTTTTACAATTAACATTGCTATTTTCAATGGCTTACTTAACTTTGCATTCCTTCATTTGAGGGGGAAAAGCGAAAGTAGCTCAGCTGGTAGAGCACGACCTTGC
>JAJCYK010000074.1 GCA_029262935.1 Cytophagales bacterium
AGAATAAGCAGCAATATCTAGGAGAATTTCAATATTTAGTAAAAGGAGGATTTGACCACGACGTTTCTCTTAAAGAAACAACGGTGGCTAATGTTTCGGATACCCGTACGAAGTCCATCGATTTCAATTCCGGATTTGGAATTCTATCGGGATTTTTAAAGGCCTTTAAAATAGATCCGGCAGCAGTTACTGCTGCTATTGCCAAATCAAAAAAGATGGCGTTTTCTTTTAGCAACGTCCAACGAAAATATGTGGACCCTTTATTATTGGGAAGCATACTCTCTACTAATGAGCTATTCGCTGATGTCAACAATTTCGTTTTGCAACCAGCCATTCAAAACAAAAAAATTAAGCTTGGAATTATAACCGATGTAATCGTATCCAACAATTTTATCTTGAGCACTCTGTCCGACTCTGATACAGCTGTGGATATTGACATTCCCATGTTGGCTGATGCCATTAGCAAACTTAATCTGGGCGTTAAAGTAAACAAGAAAGCAAATAATGAAGTACAATTTGAAAGCGAGGAACACTTAACCTTTGCTTTTTCCTGTCTGGAACTTACCATTGACTCCAATACGGGAAAATTTGGCAGAGGAGCCTGGTTGAAAGACATTCGTGATGCCGCTGGACAATCGCGAACTGTTGAAAACCTTAATAAAGGAGAAGAGCAATTATTAGAAAAACTACTGCTAGACGAAAACACGGAGTTTCCATTACTGATTGACATTTAAGCTATGGCACGCAAGCGTTTGGTTGTCTTCTATCATTTCGGTCCCGGAAATGAAAACATTTCCACTACTGACTATGATCAATTTTATCAGGAAGTTAAAACTGCCGCTAGTGCCGCGAATATTAAAGACTTCGTAATAGAGCCTGTGGATTGTGTGTCGGTGAACAAACTCTTTGATAAAATCGAGTTACTTACAAGCCCTTCCGAAAATATAGATGAACTCTATTTTCACTTTAGTGGGCATGGTGGGGTCACCGGTATCCCTTATGATGATTGGATCCTAAAAAATGAAGATTTGGCTGCACTACTATGTGACTCCAAAATAAAGTTTTGTTTCTTTTCTTCCTGTCGATCTTCGGAGCTTGTCAAGCTTGCCAACTTGAACCAAGTACCTGTCGTAATTGGCACGTTAGGTGAAAACGATATTGCAAATAATTACGCAATATCCTTCCAGACACACTTCTATAAAGCATTAATAAAAAGCCAAACGTTTAATGAGTCTTTCAATTACGCAGTGGCTCGAATGAGTAATAATCATCAGGTAGCAGTCGATCATAATTGTTTTGTTAGAGGGGAAGGTGGTGAGGAGATGAAAATGGATCAGGTAAATGCCTTGCAAATGGCATGTCTCACCGAAAAGGACAAGGCTCGCCGAATGCTACCTGCCAATTTTTTGCTGAAAATGGAAAACCTAGAGCAATCTAAGCCTGTTTGCCTTAATTGGTTTGATGACAATCTACAAGCCTTTGACTTTGAAGAACGTTTTTTCAAGAAAGGATTTGATGAACAATTGACCGATATCCGCATCCCTTCAGAGGAACTGCCTCTTTTAAATAATAGAGGTATCAACGACCCATTTCTCTCTTGCGAGCGGCTTATTCTCATTATTCATTGTACCAAAAGCCCGTTGCCGCCCGAAATAAAAGATCATCTACGAGCACAAACTTCCAACCTGACAGCAAAACAAAATCCTGTGGAAAAGGACCACTATCAAATTCTATTCGCCACCAGCAATACTATAACTAAAAAGGAACTGTTAGAAAATGATAAGCTTGAATCGGCCCTACCTGATGAAAAGATTTTCAAATTTGATGTAAATGCTTCGGAACTATTACTTGACAATGAATTCATCAAAAGACTGGATCAACAAAATGTAAGTTTTGACGCTAGAAAAAAGGCTACCCTAGGGTTTAACACTCGGCCAAATAAAAGAGAAATTGTTACCCTTAACGACACTAAGAAATATGTTCGTATGTTTTTTGGAAGCTTGGATAACGAACGGCTTATTAATTTTTTAATTAATTGGTTCCGGGACCTTCAGTCACTGACCTGTCCAGTAATCGTCCTAGATAATATCGGCAATCTAGAAATGGATATTGCCAGTGAACTCAGTAAGCTACTGACCAAATACACGCCGGAAACCGAACTGAAACATCAATTTTACAAGTTGTATAAGGATGGTGGTGCTATTATTGTCATTCGAAATAGATCCGACAAAGATGAAACCTTTGTAGACACCTTAAATTCTCTGATTACGTCACTCGATGAATCTTCTAAATTTTTAGGGGGGCAATCGATTGCCACTACCCTGCTTTTTATTTTGCAGGACAAAAGTGTGGTCAGCGACAATGAGGAAAAGGAATTTATATCCCAGAAAAATTTATCAAACCCAGACCCTGTAGATAACGACATGATATCTACTTGGCAAGAAGACCACAATTCTTTAAAAGCCAGTGCTATTATTGCCCAAGCAGTAAAAGACATTTCTAAAAAGATCAATCCCAATGATTTTAAGAACTGTTGTCCATCAGCGGTGATTGAACTGATTTGTGAAGAGTTCAAAATACCCTCGAAACCGATTATAGGAATATAATATCAGTACCATGAAACCAAAAATGCTTGAAACAAATGGAGAAGATCAACTGACAATTACTGGCATCCATGCACATGATGTTGATGTTAGTTTCGATTTTGAAAAGTCTTCCCTGATCTATCAAAAATTGACACAGCCAAAGTACTTGTCCAGTTATATAATTAGCCCAGACCTAGTCAATGCTGTCAATGCGGCCATAGTTACTGGAAGGCCCTTGTTACTTAAAGGAGAGCCGGGATGTGGCAAAACCAAACTGGCACAGGCAGTCGCTGCACATTTTTATGGGAAAGACACCTACAAGTATTTTTTCGAGTGGCATGTAAAATCAAAAAGTAAAGCAAAAGATGGAGGATATAGCTTTGACCATGTAGGTCGCTTACGGGATGCTACGGTTTCATCAAAAAATAAATTGGCTGAATCCAAAGCAGCGGAAGCCTCAAATTATGTCACCATGGGCGCGATGGGAAAGGCGTTTAAAACAAAGTTGAAATCAGGTAATAAACCAATTCTTCTAATCGATGAAATTGACAAAGGGGATATCGATTTTCCCAATGATCTGTTGTTGGAGCTTGATGAGATGAGATTTCAAATCAGTGAAATGCCCGGCGTATATATCGAAGCGTCAAAAGATTCCAGACCCTTGGTTTTTATCACCAGCAACAATGAGCGTGAGTTGCCCCCGGCTTTCCTGAGAAGGTGTTTGTATTATTACATACCTCCTTTTGAGAAAGAAGTTCTAAACACGATTGCACGAAGTAAGATTCAAGAATTCTACCAAGAATTACACATCAATGACCCTAAGGATATATCAGAAGAAGGGCTTGCAACCTTTACTGATCGGTTCATACAACTCAAAGAAACTGCAAACAGTAAGCCCCCATCCACAAGCGAAATGCTTGACTGGCTTAAACTACTCACATTTCATTTAAACTATCACGATCACAATTTTGAAGATTTGATTGAAGACGAAGCATTGCAAGCTGTGGCTCTAAAACTGAATGCATGAAACCAGTAGCGCCACTTTGGGGGTTTTTTAATTTTATCAAAGATAAAAGTGCTATTCCACTATCCATTGATCAGTACTTTTACATGCTCAAAGCCCTGCATGAGATTGATGGACAAACGATCAATACAAACAAAGAGCTATTGGCTTTCACCAAACTTTTCTGGTTAAATGACATTTCATTTACCGAGCGATATGATTACCATTTTAATCACTTTATCTCATGGGACCATTGGCTGACACCTCCGGATATAAAACCTCAAAAAGATGTCCCAAATGTTACCACACCTGATCCCAAACCAGTCGATATCGAACCCCCAGATACTCTAGACACAGGGGACGATCCGTTAGCGGGTGATGATAAAGCAGCAACTCAGAAGACCGAGAAAAAGCCAAATATTGTGGACTTTGAACTCGTATTACAAGACTCAAATCAGGCAAGAACACCAGAAAAAGAAACTGCTTCACCTCGTATAAAGCACTCTTTTAATCTATCAGATAGTGCCATTATGCCGTTTGATATGAGAAATTTTATCCAACGGCTGAGAAGGAAGGTAGAAACCACAGAACAAGTTCAGTCCGATGAAATAGATGTACCGATTATGATTGAACATTTCGTTGACAAGGGATTCATAGATGAAATCATTTATAAACTAGAAGACTCCAGCCATTCCAATGTCGTACTCTTATGTG
>JAJCYK010000075.1 GCA_029262935.1 Cytophagales bacterium
CAGTTGCTCCAGATGATTACCAAAAGCACCATTGCCTATTTGAAAGCTCAAATAAAAGCCGGCGTTGATTTGGTCCAAATCTTCGATTCTTGGGCCGGTATTTTGCCACCAGACCATTATATGGAGTTCTCATATCCATACATTAAAGAAATTTGTAGTGCCATTACCGACGTTCCCATCACCGTATTTGCAAAAGGAGCCTATTTTGCCTTGCCAGCCATGTCAGAGTTGCCTTGTGAAACCATAGGTTTGGACTGGCAAATGGATATAAGACAGGCGCGACAGCAAATGGGACCAAATAAAACACTACAGGGAAATCTAGATCCTTGTGCACTCTATGGATCCTTTCAGGATATCAAAACCCATACAAAGCAAATGTTGGAAGAATTTGGATCACATCCTCACATTGCGAACCTCGGTCATGGTGTCTACCCCGATACCTCCGTAGATGCCGTAAAGTGCTTTATTGAAAGTGTAAAGGAATTCTCTTCTTAAGCTAGTCTAGCTAAAACTTCTTTGATCTTGGAGAATGCCTTGCGCAAGTTCTCCTCCGAGGCGGCGTAACTTATTCGTACGCAATTTGGTGCTCCGAAAGCAGCTCCGGTCACCAGGGCCACGTGCGCCTCATCTAAAAGATATAAGCAAAAATCATCAGAGTTGGTGATGGTAGTTTTACCATCAGATTTTCCAAAATAGGCGCTGATATCCGGGAAAAAGTAAAAAGCTCCTTTTGGTAAGTTGGTTTTTATTCCAGGAATTTCTTGTAAAAGCTCAAATACGAGGCCCCGACGTCGGAGGTACTCCTCGGTCATAGCATGAGTGGGGGACATATCCTCTGTTAGAGCGGTCAAGGCCGCTCTTTGGGCAATGGAACAGTTAGCGGAGGTAATCTGACCCTGCATTTTAGCACAGGCTTTGGCTATCCATTTAGGAGCTGCAATATAACCAACCCGCCATCCAGTCATCGCGAAACCTTTAGCAAACCCATTGACAGTTATCGTACGATCATACATCTCTGGAAAAGAGGCCAAGCTTACATGTTCACCGGTATAGTTGATGTACTCGTAAATTTCATCCGCAATAACATAGATCTCAGGATGGTTGGCCAATACCCCTGCAATATCACTCATTTCATCTCTTGAAAACACTCCCCCGGTAGGATTAGAAGGAGAAGAGTAGATGACTACATTGGTTTTTGAAGTAATTGCAGCCTCCAATTGGGCGGCGGTGGCCTTAAATTCGTTTTCAATAGTGCCTTCAATAAACACTGGCTGCCCTTCTGCCAATTGTATGATTGCTGCATAACTTACCCAATAAGGAGAAAATACGATCACTTCATCTCCTGGGTTTACTAAACTGAACATGGCGTTGGCAATGGATTGTTTGGCTCCATTTGAAACGACGATTTGGTCCGCGCCATATTCGATGTTATTGTCTCTTTGAAGCTTATCACAAATGGCTTCTCTCAGGTCTAAATATCCATTAACCGGAGGGTAACTAAAGTATTTGCCCTCATCAATAGCCCGTTTGGCGCCTTCACAAATGTGCTTAGGAGTTTTAAAATCAGGTTCTCCAAGACTTAGCGCAATTACGTCTATGCCTTGAGCCCGGTACTCGCGCGCTTTAGCCGCCATAGCTAACGTAGCGGATTCCGCTAAATTGCTAATACGATGCGAAACAGGTTGGGGAGAGGCAACTGATGAATTCATGGACTTCTTTTAAGTGATATCTCAAAATTAAATATTAAGCCTGGCACATACTAACAAATTATGTACTTTGAATTATTCCCTGGAAAATTTTATGGACTTAATAATTTAAGGCAGCGTTCGGTACCAAAACTAGAGAATTTATTAAACCACTTACTGATTATCCATCAACTTCGTAGGTTCTTCTCTTTATGATACTGCGACCCAAAGTTATTTCGTCTGTGTATTCCAATTCTCCTCCAATAGGTACACCGCGCGCGATGGAACTAATTTTTAGGTTGTAATCCTGTAATCTCTTCGTTAAATAAAAGGCTGTGGTATCTCCTTCCATAGTAGGGCTTAATGCTAAGATCACCTCTTCAATGACTGGATCTGATTGGGCAATTCTGGAAACTAGTGATTCTATATGCAGTTCTTCTGGCCCAATGCCATCTATGGGAGAGATAATGCCTCCTAGCACGTGGTATTTGCCATGGTATTGATTCGTGTTTTCAATGGCAATTACATCTGGAAAATCTTCCACCACACAGATGATCTGGTGATGTCTTTTATGGCTGTTGCAAATCTCACAAAGCGGGCCATCCGATATGTTGTGGCATTGGTTGCAGTATTGAATGTTGTGTCTCAGTTCTTGCAGGCCACGAGCGAGAGCATCCGTACGATTGGTGTCGCTTTTTAGTAAATGTAGCACGAGCCTCAATGCGGTTTTTTTGCCTATTCCTGGCAGCTTTGAAACTTCTTCTACGGCATTCTCAATCAATCGCGAGGGAAACTGCACCGGTGGGGATTAAAAGATTAATTACATTACTTTTGCGTCGATTCCCGCATCACAAATAGCCTCTTTCATGGGCTTCAATTTGGTTAGGGTACCTTTTTTAACCGAACACTTACCTCGATTGTGTATAATGTTTGCACATTGCTCCGCTTGTATGGTGGTATGTCTGCAAACTTTTACTAAGGTTTCGATAACATGTTCAAATGTATTGAAGTCATCGTTATAAACAACCAGGTCTTTTGGATGCAATATATCGTCTAGTACATCGACTATTACTTCTTCTTGAAATTGGTATGACATAGCATTCGAATAAGCTCTAATGGTAAAAGTAAAAAAAAATGAACAAATTTGGACCATCAGCAGCTAGGAATGTTACAATTCCAGCCATTTAAAGCCTACTATGAGTTCTACTTTAGTATTGACCGTAATCACCGGGTACTTTCTATTATTGATTGTAATTTCCTATTTTACTTCAAGAAACGCCGACAACGCCACCTTTTTTACTGCCAATAAGCAGTCCCCATGGTATTTAGTAGCCTTCGGAATGATAGGTGCATCCTTATCGGGAGTCACATTCATTTCAGTTCCGGGATGGGTAGCGGATAGCCAGTTCAGCTATATGCAAATTGTATTGGGTTATTTAGTAGGCTATTTTGTTATCGCAACCGTACTGTTACCCTTGTATTATAGGTTGAATTTGACCTCAATATACACCTACTTGGAAAACAGATTTGGGTTTTGGTCTTATAAAACTGGTGCGATATTCTTTCTTATTTCACGTACCATAGGAGCCTCGTTTAGGCTGTTTTTAGTAGCGGGAGTCCTGCAACTGGCGATGTTCCAAGATTGGGGCGTTCCTTTTGAAGCTACTGTATTCGTCACCATCTTGTTGATCTACATCTACACCTTTAAGGGCGGTATAAAAACCATAGTTTGGACGGATACACTACAGACCTTTTTCATGTTATTTTCAGTGGGGTTAAGTATCGTGCTAATTGCTAAAAGCTTGGATTTGTCATGGGGAGGCTTGGTGGACACCATTCAAGACAGTGAATATTCTCAGGTATTCTTTTGGGACTTCAGTGATGGAAAGAATTTCTTCTTTCAGTTTGCTTCCGGGGCCTTTATTGCCATTGTAATGACCGGATTGGATCAAGATATGATGCAGAAGAACCTTACTTGTAGAACCTTAAAGGATTCTCAAAAGAATATGTTTTGGTTTTCTCTGGTGTTGGTCGTGGTGAATTTGATGTTTTTGAGCTTAGGTGCCTTGCTTTACATTTATGCAGAACACCACGGCATTGCTATTCCGACCAGCTCAGATGACTTATACCCGCTTCTGGCATTAAAGCACTTTGACCTTTTTGCTGGGGTGGTGTTTTTATTGGGCATTACCGCGGCTGCTTATTCCAGTGCCGATTCTGCACTGACCGCATTGACCACCTCCTTTTGTGTGGACTTTCTAGGCTTCGAACAAAAGAAGGGGCAAGGTAATAAACGCACACGAATGCTGGTACATGTGGCATTTTCCATAATAATATTTTTGGTAATTATTGTCTTTAAAAACATTAACAACGAGGCGGTTATTAGTGCAGTATTTCGGGTAGCCGGATATACCTATGGCCCCTTATTGGGATTGTATACTTTCGGACTTTTTACGAAGAGATCTGTGATAGACAAGTTCGTGTTACCCATATGTTTGCTAGCCCCTGTCTTATCTTATGTTATTGATATCATAAGCAAACAGTACGATGTTAACTTTGGTTTTTTTATTCTAGTGGTTAATGGGATGCTTACCTTTTTAGGATTGTGGCTGATTTCATCTAAGAAACCTACAACAGCTCCTTCATAGGATCCCAAAGTACCTCTTTAAAATGCTGTACTTTGTCATTTTTGACTTCAATACCTTCCGCTTCTAAAAGGGTTTGCATGTGAGTAGGATCATTAAAATGATGCTTGCCGGTGAGTAAACCGATATGGTTTACCACACGATGTGCTGGAACGTCTGGATCGGATCCTGCGCCATTCATGGCCCAACCTACCATTCTAGCACTGCTCTTTGCCCCCAGGTAGGCTGCTATCGCCCCATAACTAGTTACTCGACCCTTTGGAATGAGTTTAGCTACTTCATATACGTTATCAAAAAAGCTATATTTATCCATAGTAATCAGTAGATGATTCCAAGGTATCAACAATGTTTCAAATACGAAAGTGGCCAGGCTATTCTTTAATGCAATGCAACAAAATGGTGTTCAACACGTATTAATGTTTAAACATATAATGTTATAACATATATAATGAAACACGTTATCCACAAATCACAGGAACGAGGAGAAGCTGCTCATGGCTGGCTCAATTCAAATCATTCATTTAGTTTCGGACAGTATTACCATCCACAGAAAATGGGGTTTGGTATGTTGAGGGTCTTAAACGACGACATGGTAGCTCCTGGTAAAGGTTTTGGGACACACGCGCACGACAATATGGAGATAATATCCATACCATTATCAGGTACCCTTGAGCACAAGGATACTATGGGCAATAGCACATTGATTCACACCAATGATGTTCAGATCATGTCAGCTGGCACAGGAATATCTCATTCAGAATACAACCACAGTTCAAGTGATTGGGTGAACTTCTTACAATTGTGGATCATCCCTGAAAAGCATGATGTTACACCGAATTACGATCAACAGACCTTCAATCCAAAGGATCGCAAAAACAAGTGGCAACCGATTGTTTCGCCCGATGCCGGCAGTGGCGTGTCCATCAATCAACAGGCCTTTTTGTATCGCATAGATCTTGAGGCGGGTAAAAACATGGATTATCAACTAAACGAATCAGAGCACGGGGTCTATCTATTTGTTTTGAGCGGGGCGATTGATACCCACCAAAACAGACTATCCACCAAAGATGCTATAGGTTTGTGGGAATTGGAGCATTTTGAATTAGTGGCCCAAGATAAAAGTGAATTATTGCTGATTGAAGTACCCATGTCTTAGATCCGCGTTATACCATATGCTCTCTTTTGTGCGTTGTACTAAAAAGTGTAGATGTGTTATGAACAAGTATGTATTGATTATAATGCTTTGTGGAGGGGTAGCGCTTTTTGGTTCATGTGCTGGATCGAAAAGCCTTTCAAAAACGGAGATGACCTATAAAAATCATCGTAAGAGTAGAGCGAAACAAGCACCTATTAATTCATTGCTTTATGCAAAGAGGTACTGGAAACCGCACTACAAAAGAGATTCTTTCCTGAGCTTCTTATCTAAGAAGCCTGTAAAGAAGGCCAAACCAAAACCAGAGTATACCCACGAATAGTAGCAAAAGGCCATCCAGGAGATGGCCTTTTTTTATGGCCATTTGAGGATTTGAACTTCTAGGCCTTAAGGCACTGTCTCCTGAAGAACAGCGGGTCAAGCAGTTTAGATCTGCGCTATCAAATAAAAAATCCGGACACAGACGCCAGGCTTTTAATGCAGCGGGTGAGGGATTAATTACATTGATCACAAGTCGGGGGTTGATATTTAAAAGCCTAACTCGTCTTCACTCGTT
>JAJCYK010000076.1 GCA_029262935.1 Cytophagales bacterium
AAAAGGGGTTGTTATTTTCTTGCCCTCCAGCCTGTACCGTATTGATCTGGTTTCCACTGGCATCAATCCATGGCTTGTAGTCATTAAAATCAATGGTTCTTACAAATGCGCTTAACCCAATAACGTTAGGGTCATTAGCTCCTGCCACACCAGTACCTTCTGAAGTGGTACGAATGTATTGGGCAGAAAATCGTGATCTGAATTTATCTGAGTGCTTGAAACCCGCATTAAATGAAGCAGTCAAGCGGTCCAATGAAGCGCCAGGAAGTACTCCTGTTTGATTCAAGGAAGTCAAACTCATTCGGTAATCTCCTCGTTCATTGGCATCTGCCACAGAGAAGTTATTGATCAAGGTAGTACCTGTATCGTAGAAATCATTAAGGTTATCGTCGAATGCCTGTAAAGGAACACGCTCTCCGGTGATAGCTTTGGATACCGTTTGACCGGCAATTCTAGCACCCCAGTTGTTAAATGTAGCAGAGGAATCGTATTTAGTAAATGTACCACCACCGTATTGATTCTGGAAATCCGGCTCTACGAAAAGTCTATCGAAACGCACTGTAGAGTTGATGTTAACAGTAGGACCTCCGCCAGCAGAAGCTTTTCCTCTTTTGGTAGTTACTACGATTACGCCTGCCGCAGCTCTGGAGCCATATAAGGCCGTAGCAGCAGCACCTTTCAAAACATTAATGGATTCAACATCATCAGGGTTAATTACCGCGGCGCCATTGGCGAAGTCCCGGTTACCTGTGATACGAGAACCTGAGGCAGTTTGATTGTTATTGATGGGAACACCATCTACCACCCATAATGGGTTGTTTCTTCCACTCAAAGAACTCACCCCTCTTACGGTAATTTTGGAAGAGGCTCCCAAGTTACCACTCGTATTAGTGATATTAACTCCGGTAACCTTCCCTTGCAGCGCATTCACCACGTTAGTCTCACGAGCAACCACTAGGTCCTCGGACTTAACACCGGAAATTGAGTAACCCAACTCTCTGGCTTCTCTTTGAATACCAAGAGCTGTTACCACCACCTCTGACAGTTGTTGAACGTCAGAAGCCATGGACATATCGATTACTGATTTGGAGCCCACAACCATCTCTTGGCTTAAGAAGCCAATAGAGGAGAACACCAAAATAGCGTCATCAGAGGTAACATCAATTTTGTACATACCTTCAATATCGGTAACTGTACCTGATGTGGTCCCTTTGATAACCACATTAACACCAGGTAAACCCTCGCCATCATCGGACGAGACGATCTTTCCTGACACTGTGCGACCCTGTGCCCAAGCATCTGTTATCAATGCAGAACACAAGATGAAGCAAATTAGTAGAATCTTCTTCATAGTGTTTTAGTTAATTAAGAATTTGTTAGAATAGCCAAACTTAATAGAAATGTAAGGTTTATAAAAAAATACCGCTGTTTTTTTGCCCTATATTGGGGTATTAATACCGTAATATGGGGGATATTATTAGATATATCCTATAGAGCAGGTCATATATTCTATGATTACGAACGGTTTTATCCCCCGTTTGTAGGGACAAATTCAGGATGAGAGGTAAAAAAAGCCAGCTTTTAGGGCTGGCTTTTTCCTTTTTTGGGAAGATTTTACTTTAAAATCATTTTTGAGGTGCGGGTGCCAAGATCTGTATGCATACGCACAAAGTATACTCCGCTACTAAAATGGAGTTGATCGCGGTTCCAAACAAACTTTCCTGGGCCTTGATTGCGTATACCGAGATCATAACGAGCCAACAAACGTCCATCAGACCCTACTATTTCAAATTGCACCTTACTGGATCGAGGTAGCATGTAATTGAAATTCGTTCCTTCTTGAACAGGGTTGGGTTGATTTACTAATGAGAGTACGGGAATACTGGGATCTTCAGGTAAATCCGTAACAATTTCATTTGGCCAAATCAGGCCATCGATCGTGACCGACCAAATACCTCGGCCGTGGGTAGCGATAACCACCTGATCATCGACGGCCTTAAGTTCCCAAACTGGCGCGTTTATAAATTCATCAATAATAGCCCAGGTGGCACCGTTGTCCGTGGACTCAACTATGCCTATTTCCGTGCCTGCCCAAATTGTATTTGGATCGTTGGGTAATACCAATAAACTAAATACGGGCACGTCAGGAAATCCATTGTCACTTTCTGCGTTAGTTCCAAAGCCCGATATGTCTTCCCAGGTTTGACCGGCATCGATGGTTCTAAGTATCTTTGGGGCATCTGAGAATGAAAACACAGCGTATGCGGTATTTTCTTCTACTGGATGTGTGGCGATGGTAGTAACACTTCCTAAAGGTTCTCCCGGGAAGTTGTTCACAGAGGTGAAGCTATTGCCCCCATCCGTGGAAAAGTGCAGTCTACTGGTTGCTGTCATCCCGCTACCTGCCCAAACATTGGTAGGATTGGCCTCTGAGATAGCCACTTGACTTAAGGAGTTAAATCCCCAATTCGTGGAAATTGGTACGGACTCCCAAATACCTCCAAAGTCTGGGGAGCGCCAGACACCACTGGCACCTACTGCAAACAATATATTAGGATTCCTTTTACTGTTTGCCAACCAAGAAATAAACGGGGCGTCATCTTCACCGATATCTGTTAAGCCTACAGTAGAGGCGGACCAATTGGCACCACCGTCAACGGTTCTTCGAAACCCATTAAATTGTGAGCCGCCGATTATTTTAGCAGGATCTGTGTAATGCCAAGCTACTTTAAACCCATCACCACCAATTTGTCGGCGATATTGAGTACCCGCATTAGCGTTTTGTCCATCGGGAGATCTATAAGTACCATTATCTTGCATGCCACCAATAAATTCAAAGGCACCAGCCTTTTTGTCTGCGCCATAAAACTGACTAGTATTGTACCCGGTACCTGCGAAGATCCAATCTCCGTCATTCACTCCAGGATCATTGGAAATATTTGAGTAGTAAACACCCCCATCGTTGCTCACCAATAATCTGAAAGTTTGGCCAATGTCACTATCCCGCTGCACTATGAGGTTGTGGTGATCCGGATGTAATCCTAATCCGGCGGTGTTGCTGCTTCCGAACGATTGAATAAAGCGGTTGTTTCCACTCAGTTGGTTAAAAGCGTCGGAGACATTCACCGTACTTCTAAAGCGGTTTATCACCGAGCCAAAATTGATGGTAAGCTTCGAGTCCGGTAAGTTGTTTGGGTCCCATGGGGTTGCCCCTTCTGCCAAGATCGGCCATAAAAAATACATTTGACTTATGGTATGACCAGCAGGAATGGCTATTGAGGGGTCTGGGGCCGCTGGATCGTATTCAATACCGTGTACAAAGAAATACTCCCTCGAGGTAAGCAAGCCTGGATCTCCATCGTCATCTCTGGGGTTTAAATTATAAGCGCCATCTCTTTGCTGATCCCGGAATGAAATCATCAACTGGCGGTCGTTGTCCACGTCCCATACTTCAAATGGCACATCAACATAATCCTGATAAGCATATTGTTCGTCAGGAACTCCCGCTCCACCATCCGAATTGGTACCTCCGCCGGGAGGCACTTGAAATCGATGTGCCTTTTGGCTCAGTCCGGGTCCAAAGCGCCACTCTACACTTACAAACTCTGAAGTGGGTAAAGACCCTATAGCTAGCTTGTTTTCAAAAAATGACCCACTATCAAAACTAACAAAATCCAAAAATGAATCCGTATCGTCAACGGTTACCCCCAATACAGTGGGGTCTCCAGTGGAGCTTCCATCTTCCAAAGTAAATTTCCACATGTTCACGCCACCTACATATACAATGTCTTCATTATACGGATGAACTGCGATAGTATTGTCATAACCACCTTGGCCACCAAGAAAGTCGTCGTTAGCGGCATCGTTTAGTTCGATCATTACAGACCAGGTAGTCCCAGCATCCTCCGATAGGTATAAATCGGACTCCGTGCCGGATATGGTACCCTCCACTGAAGCGTATATCCTGTTAGGGTCTGTGGGAGCTATAGCAATTTCTACCCTTCCATCAGGAATCATTCCAGTGCTGGAAGGTAGCCAGGTATCCCCTTTGTTGGTGGATTTGAAGACTCCGGCACTGGTTACAGTGGCATAGAGGATATTAAAGTCATCTGGTGAAGCTACCAATTGTTGGACCCACCGGGTTCCTGAAAATACTTGGGTCCAGGTAGTCCCACCGTTTATTGATTTAAAAATGCCTGAGTTGAAATTGTTAAAATTAGGATCGTTGCTAGTACAGGCTAAAACAATATTGGAATTGTTTGGGTCAACAATTAATCGATTTACATTTTCGAAATCGTCGTTGTTGACCGTAGCTGGTAATTGAGTCCAGGTAGTGCCTCCATTGGTAGATTTAAAAATTCCATCTCCTCGAGGTCCACTTAAACCCGCAAAGGATTCTCCGGTTCCCGCATAAATAATATTATTATTGGAGGCGCTTATAGCAATGGTTGAGATGGCAAGATTTGGCAAATCTTCTGTTAAATTAGTCCAAGAGGCGCCCGCGTCCGTGGTACGCCACATACCTCCACCAACACCTCCCGCAATCCAAGAATTTTGTGGATCACTGGAAAACACTGCCAATCCACGAGTACGTCCCGGTACATTGCCCGGGCCTCTCTCCACAAACTCTAGCATTTGAGTCCGGGCTTGGGCTGACTTGAATTGGCTTTTTTCCGCTTTTTGAAGTGCTTTAAAGCGATAATTTGCAGGATAGGTTGGTCCCGCACTGCCAGCACGGGTACGAATCATCCAATGGTATTTTGCATATAGGTCAGGGCGATCGGTCTTGGTGACTGGTTGTTTGTGTTCCCATTGATTTGCCCAAGCCTGTTCCGCGGTCCATGTATTCTTGTCGCTTACTCCTTCCCGGTTCTTAATCAAAAAAATAGAGGCGCCAAGAAAGATGGCAACTAGTAGTAGAATCCTTTTCATATCCACAATGATTTTAACTTTTATTCCGTTTGTGATGGGTACTCACCGTATTTTGTCCTTTTCTTTGTTTCTAGATGGTAAATATAAATGCCTTCCTCGTTAACGGTTGGGAAGCCCTTAAAATTCCTTACCTGAAGTTCTTTTTGCCCGTACCATTTCACAGATCCATTGGCCAAATGACTTTTATATAACAACTGGTTGGTTTTTAAATCTATTACACAATATTTCACTTGCTGTGGTTGAGGAGGTTCTGTGCCCCGTCGAATGCTTTGGCAAAGAACCAATGTGCTGTCCGCATTAATAGTATAGTCCAAGGAATCACCCAGTACTTCTCTAGCTGTTTCCTTAAATAACTCTAGGGAATCAATCGGAGTATTTTCTTTCATAGACGAACATCCCCAAAGGATCGTTGCGAGGAACAAGGTCAAATACTTCAAGAAGTCTTAATCATAACCATAAAAATAAGATTAGGTTTTCAATCTGTGCTTAAAAATTGATGCTCTTTATTGATTGAGAAACAGGGCCAACTTGATTAAATCCTTTTCGAATTTTAAATCTAAGTCTTGAGATTTTACATAGGCCTTGACCTCTTTTTCATTGG
>JAJCYK010000077.1 GCA_029262935.1 Cytophagales bacterium
GATTACTTTTTTAAATTTAATCGCATCCGAACCGGAGATTTCCAGGATCCCCATTATGATCGACTCCTCAAGGTGGGAGATTATTGAAGCTGGATTGAAGTGCATCCAAGGAAAAGGTGTAGTGAATTCCATAAGTCTAAAAGAAGGCGAAGAAACGTTCATAGGGCAAGCCAAAAAGGTGAAAGCCTATGGTGCTGCGGTAGTGGTTATGGCATTTGATGAAAACGGGCAAGCTGACAATTATGAAAGGCGCATTGAAATATGTGAGCGATCCTATCGGCTGTTGGTAGAGAAAGTGCACTTTCCTGCTCAGGATATAATTTTCGATCCAAACATATTTCCTGTAGCGACCGGTATAGAAGAGCATCGAAAGAATGCCTTGGATTACTTTCAGGCCGTCAAATGGATAAAAGAAAATCTTCCCGGTGTGCAAATCAGTGGAGGTGTTAGCAACGTATCATTTTCATTTAGGGGTAATAATAGAGTTAGGGAAGCCATGCATTCTGCATTTTTATATCACGCCATTCAGCATGGTATGAATATGGGTATTGTAAATCCTACCATGCTGGAAGTTTATGATGACATACCCAAGGACTTACTAGAAAGAGTAGAAGATGTGTTACTTGATCGTCGGGATGATGCCACGGAAAGACTCTTGGAACTGGCGGAGTCTTTTAAAGGTAGCCATGTCAAAGAAGAAGTGTTACTAGAATGGAGGGAGTCATCCGTGGAAGAACGCCTTTCCCATGCCTTAGTTAAAGGCATTGTGGAGTTTGTAGTACAAGATACTATAGAAGCTCTTGAAAAATATTCTGAGCCATTAAGGGTCATTGAAGGCCCATTGATGGATGGGATGAGTATCGTAGGTGACCTATTCGGCTCTGGTAAAATGTTCTTACCACAAGTAGTAAAGAGCGCTCGAGTAATGAAAACTGCTGTAGCATACTTAGAGCCATTTATGGAGGCAGAAAGGTTGAAAAACGCTGGACCTGGCGCCTCTAAAATATTACTTGCCACCGTGAAAGGAGACGTCCACGATATCGGTAAAAACATCGTTGGAGTTGTGCTGGCCTGCAATGGTTTTGAAATTATCGATTTGGGGGTCATGGTCCCTGCTGAGGACATTTTAAGAAAGGCTCATGAAGCCCAGGTTGACATGATTGGCCTCAGTGGATTGATTACACCATCATTGGATGAAATGATTTATGTAGCCAAGGAAATGGAGCGGCAGTCTCTTAAAATACCCTTATTAATTGGAGGTGCTACCACCAGCAGGTTGCATACAGCTGTAAAAATTGATCCTGAGTATACCGGAACCGTTGTGCACGTATTAGACGCTAGTCGCAGCGTACCCACCGCAAGTGCTTTGAAAGGGACAGGTTCCTCACAGTTTCATAATAAGACTAAAGAGGAGTACCAAGACGTTAGAGCTGCTCATGCCACTAGAACCAGCCTTAAAAGCTACCTTTCCTTGCAGGCGGCCAGAGCCAACTCCATCGAATTAGATCCAAACCTAGGGACTCATAACAAAACCGGCTTGCTTGGGTCTAAGGTCTTTGCAAACTATTCCTTAGCGGAAATTCGACCTTATATTGACTGGACTCCGTTCTTTCAAACCTGGATGCTGAAAGGTAGATATCCTGAAATAATGAAGGACCCGGTGATTGGACTGGAGGCAGCTAAGCTATATCAGGACGCGAATATAATGCTAGACGAAATAATTGCACAAAGCTCGTTAAAGGCCAGTGCTGTGGTGGGACTTTATCCTGCCAATAGGGAAGGAGATGATGTGCGGATTTATGAAAATGAGGATCGCAATACTTCTTTGGGAGTAGTTCATTTTTTAAGGCAGCAAGGAAAAAAAGGCAAAGGTGTCCCCAATATTTGTTTGGCAGATTATATTGGGGTGGACCAATCTGATTACTTGGGTTTCTTTGCTGTTACGACAGGGATTGGCATTGAAGCTTTGATTGAAAAACACCAAGAACAACATGATGACTACAGTAGTATTATGGTAAAAGCTTTAGCGGATCGATTAGCAGAAGGTTTTGCGGAACTTATGCATCAAAAAATGCGCAAAGAACTTTGGGGTTACGCATCAGAGGAGACTTTGGACAACCAAGATTTAATAAAAGAGCATTATGCAGGAATAAGACCGGCTCCTGGTTACCCAGCATGCCCCGACCACACAGAGAAACATTTTCTTTTTGATTTGTTGGACGTCTCAGAGCGCATTGGCATAAAACTGACAGAATCGTGTGCCATGTTTCCTGCTGCTTCAGTCAGTGGTTACTACTTCGGACATCCTGAAAGCAAATATTTCGGACTGGGGAAAATCGCCAAAGACCAAGTAGTCGATTATGCTGAAAGAAAGAAAGTGTCGGTTTCAGAAATGGAGAAATGGCTAAAACCCAATTTAAATTATGACCTTTAAGGCTAATTAACATGAAAATTACGCAACATCTACAAAATGCTAAAAAGACTTTATTTAGCATTGAAATACTACCTCCCTTAAAAGGAGAAAGCATCCAAAGCCTTTTTGATCATTTAGATCCTTTAATGGAATTCAATCCTCCATTTGTAGATGTAACTTATCATAGGGAGGAGTATGTATACAAGGATCGAGGTAATGGCTTATTAGAAAAGAGGTCAATTAAAAAAAGACCGGGAACCGTTGGTATCTGTTCTGCAATTAAAAACAAATACAACGTGGAACCGGTGCCCCATATTATATGCGGGGGCTTTACCAAAGAGGAAACAGAAAATGCCTTAATTGATTTAAATTTTCTGGATATTCACAATGTTTTGGTCATCCGAGGAGATGCCATTAAGTCGGAAGGCACGTTTGTTCCAGAAAAGGGGGGACATCACTACGCGCTTGACTTGTTGGATCAGGTTATTCAAATGAACCAAGGCTCCTATTTGGATGAAGAACTCCAAAATGCAACACCCACGGATTTTTGTATCGGTATCGCGGGTTATCCTGAGAAACATTTTGAGGCACCTAACCTTAAATTTGACCTTACCTATTTGAAGAAGAAGGTTGAAATGGGCGCTGATTATATTGTAACTCAAATGTTTTATGACAATCAAAGGTATTTTCAATTTGTGGAAAGGTGTAGAGATGAAGGCATTAACATACCCATTATCCCAGGGCTAAAGCCGATCACAACAGCTCGTCAAAACACGATTTTGCCTCGAATTTTCCATATCGATATTCCGGAAGCACTAAGCGACGAAATTGAAAAGTGCAAGGATAATGCTCAAGTAAAAGAGGTAGGAATTGAATGGGCGATTAACCAATCTAAGGAGCTTGTAGCCTATGGAGTGCCCTGTTTACACTTTTATTCCATGGGCAAAGCAGAGCCTGTGCGTAAAATAGCTTCTGCACTTTTCTAGGCCATACCAGCATCTAAAGCTTTTTTCAGATCCTCGGGAGTGTCTATACCCAAAGATTGGTGTTGTGTAATAAATACATCAACTTGATAACCATGGTAAAGCCATCGAAGTTGTTCCAACCCTTCGGCCTTTTCCCATGGAGCAACATCTAAACTAGTGATTTCTTGTAAAACATCTTCTCTATAAGCATAGATGCCCACATGTCGGTAATAGTCAAAAGAGCTGGACCAGGCCTCCACGGGCATATCTCGGCAATGAGGAAGGGGAGAACGACTAAAGTATTTAGCTTTACCTAATTTGTCGAAGATCACCTTTACTTCATTTGGATTTTCTAGACTTCTCCTGTCCGTAATTTTTTTAGCCAATGTGGCTATTTGTATTTGGCTGTTGAGGTTAGATGTTAGATCCATGATTTGTTGAGGGTCAATAAAGGGCTCATCCCCCTGTATATTCACTATAAAGTCATAGTTTTCTGAAAGCAGATTCAGTGCTTCACGGCAGCGGTCGGTGCCACTTGGATGATGTGGACTGGTCATATAAACATCACCGCCAAACTGGTGCACATGTTCGAATATTTCCGAGTGATCTGTAGCTACAATAACTTTGTCGAGAGCTGAGACCCGGCTGACCTGACGGTAGACGCGTTGTACCATACTTGTGCCTTGGATGTCAATCAATGCTTTGCCAGGGAATCGTATCGATGCGTAACGGGCCGGAATAATACCCAGGATCTTCATGTTATACTTTCTTTACTTTAAGAGAGGTTCCCGCTTCACTAATTACCTTCACACTGGCGCCTTCTTCTACGAACTCTCCTCGGGTATAAGCGTCTAATATTTCATCGTTTATTTGAATCTTACCACTAGGTCTTAACACTGTGTAGGCGACCCCTTGCTCTCCTAGATAAGATCTAGTGTTAAAATTAGCGGTATATCCATCACTTGTCTTTTGTTCATCTTGCAAGGCAATTCTTTTAAATAGCTTGGTATTAGCAAATCGCACACCGCCAAAAATCATTATGAGTATGCCTCCCAGCAAGCCTATGATGGTGGTAGTAAATGCCTTGGCAATATCGCCCATAGGAACGAGTGAAAAATCCAATACGTCGTTATTAATCATTACTAAGGATAGACTCCCAATAGTCAAAATTAATCCGGCAATTCCAGCCACTCCAAAGCCAGGGATCACGAATACCTCCAGGGCAATGAGCACCAATCCTACAATAAACAGGATGATCTCCCAATTCTCCGCCAAACCATTTAAGTAATAAGGAACCAGATATAAAATCCCTGCTATCACCGCAGCTAATATGGGGAAACCTACACCCGGAGTTTGAAGTTCAAAGTAAATACCGCCCACGATTATAAGAATTAAAATACCGCTAATAAAAGGGTTAAGAAAAAAGGCGATAACCTTTTCAGAAGCACTCTGTTGGTACTTAATCAATTGGTAGTCGGTTATGTTTTGCCTGGCAATTATTTCTTCAATACCATTCACTTGAGCTTCACAAAACCCATGCTCTATCGCTTCAGAAGTAGAAAAAGTAATAACTTCACCCTTTTCGGAAACTCCAGGTACCTCTAATTTCTCGTCCACCATAGCTTCTGCAATTTTTGGATCTCTTCCGTTAGCTTCAGCAGTAGAACGCATTATTGATCGCATATAGGATTGATACTTATCGGGAGCAGCAGTGCCATCTTGCGTAACTACAGTAGCGGCACCAATACGTGCTCCTGTGGACATGTAAATGCTATCACAGGCAATGGAGATTAGCGCCCCCGCAGAGGCGGCATCCTTATTGACAAAAACATAAACGGGCTTCTCAAATTCAAGAATGGCGGTGCTAATATCATCGGCATCATTCAAAGCACCACCAGGAGTGTCCATATCGATGATAACCATGCTCGCTTCCAAAGCTCGAGCTTCTTTTAAGGCTAAGTCAACGTAGCGATTCATTCTAGGATCAATCACGTCCCGAATCTCCATAACTAGAATGGTATCAGTCTTTTTGTTTTGGCTGAATCCTTGAAATGAAATAAAGAGAATAAGAATTGCTAAATAGTAATTGAGATTTCTATACACGTCGACGCGATTGGCTTATATCAAAAATAACCATAAACCTACTATTAACATAAAATAAAACCATATTTGAGCCGTTGCAGGAGTAGTTCTCCATTAAATTCTTTTACATTTGAATGTTGTTTTTTGTAATCAAAAGAGAACATCTTTGGGTATGAATTTTAGATTCCAGGTCACTATTATATTTGCGCTCCTATGTAGCTTCAACGTGCAGGCGGCATCGGTGAAAGATTCGCTAGGTATAGAAATCGTTAAGGGCAATACTTTCATTTTACACCAAGTTGAAGCTCAAGAGACTTTATATGGACTTTCAAAAAGGTATTTCTGCAATATAGAAGTTATTAAAAAGCAGAATCAAATCGATGGTAATTCATTGTCGCTGGGATCAATAATAAAAATCCCTTGGGGAAAGCCGGTAATACATCAAGTAACTGCTGGCCAAACGTTATATACTTTATCAAAACTGTACGGAGTTGCAATTGAGGATTTGCGTACCTGGAATGACCTCACGGGGAATGAATTGGAGGTTAACAGCCATTTACAAATCGGAAACATCCCATTGGTGACACCAAAGCCCGGATCAGCACAAAATAGGCACATTGTTTCTGCAACTGAAACCTTATATAGCATAGCCAAGCAATATCAAATTTCAATTAACGATCTGCAAAGCTGGAACGGACTGGACGACTTTAACGTGAGCATTGGAGATAGTCTTAAAGTATCAAATGGGCCAGTTAGCCATGAGGCAGTACGAGATCATGAAGGCTCCAAGAGCGCATCAGATGTTCTTTTGGTGGCAAATATCCCTGTAATCGATACTGTTGCTTCCCTTCCGGAAAAGCCTGCTAGACCCACTAGTGGTCCGGTTAAGGCTATAAAGGAAAGTGGAATTGCCGCCGTATTTGAAGAAGACGATACTAAAAAATACCTTGCTTTACATCGTTCTGCTCCCGTAGGTACTATTATGCAGGTACGGAATGAGATGACGAACTTAACGGTCTTTGTTCGAGTAGTAGGGAAATTGCCTAACACGGGGGTGAACAACAAAGTATTACTGCGTCTTTCAAAATCAGCCCAGCGGGGATTAGGAGCACTGGACAATCGCTTCAGAGTGGAACTGTCCTACATTCCTTCTCCATGAGCTTTGCTGGGAATCAATCCTTAAAATCTTTCCTAGATGACAAATTCAGGGCGTTTAACAACTCTAGTTTTATAGCTTCTGATCCCATATCCATACCCCACAAGTTTTCCAAAAAGCAAGATATTGAAATCGCAGCATTCTGGATTGCCATGTTGGCTTGGGGACAACGTGGGACCATAATAAAAAAAGGTCAAGAACTAATTCAATTAATGGATTATGCACCTCATCAATTTGTTTTGGGGTTTCAATCTACGGACCTAAAACCTTTCGAAAAATTCAAGCACAGGACTTTCAATGGTACAGATGCTCTATACTTTTTGGAGTATTTTCAAAATTTTTATCAAAAGCATCATTCACTGGAAGAAGCATTTGTACCAAATGAGGGCAATTTTGAAAACATGAAGGTTACTCTAAGTAATTTTCACGAACGATTCTTTGACGCGGAATACGCTCCGATACGAACGCGCAAGCATGTAGCCACCCCAGTGCGGAAGTCAGCGTGTAAACGAATAAATATGTTTCTAAGATGGATGGTTCGCCAAGATGATCAGGGAGTCGATTTTGGATTGTGGGAACGAATAAAACCGGAACATCTAATTTGTCCCTGTGATTTGCACGTTGATCGTGTAGCTAGAAAACTAGGCTTGATCAATCGCAAACAAACGGATTGGCTGACTGCTGTTGAACTTACTGAAAATCTTCGGATGCTTGATCCCAACGACCCGGTCAAGTATGATTTTGCCTTGTTCGGACTTGGAGTAATGGAGAAATTCTAGTGAAGCCTCCAATTTTCAGGTTGCAACCGCCAGGCTTGAAGCGATTGTATTTGCTCTTCATCAACCATGTTATGAGCTGCCGCATATTCAATTAGGTGATGGTAATTGCTAAGAGAGAACCAGGGTACTTTGGCATCAGCAAAATTTTGTTTTGCTACCTCAAAGCCATATGTAAAAATCGCAGCCATACCAAGTATCTCCACCTGGTTTTTTCTCGAAGCATCCACGGCTTTCAAAGAACTTCCTCCGGTAGAGATAAGATCCTCTAAACCCAATACTTTCTGGCCAGGCACTACATGTCCATCAATCTGGTTCTCAAGGCCATGTCCTTTAGGAGTACTACGTACATACAAAAATGGAACTTCCAGAGCATCAGCGACCAGCACTCCTTGGGGGATGCCGGCGGTTGCTACACCTGCGATAGCTTGACATTTTGGGAAGTATTCTTGGATCTTATTTGCCAGCGCCGTTTTAATGATACTTCGAATCTCAGGATAACCCAGTGCCAATCTGTTATCGCAATAGATTGGGGATTGCCAACCTGAAGCCCAAATAAAGGGTACTTCCGTGCTCAATTTTACAGCTTTTATATCGAGTAGCAGAGCAGCAATCTCAGCAGCAATTTTTGGATCTGTTTTAAGCTCAATCATGTCACGAAAATACAATATTATTTTATAAAAAAATTCCGCTCAGGGTTTGTAGGGACCCATTTATTTTATTCATTTGTAGTGATGTCTTAGGTAGCAGTATGAAATTATTTTTTAATAGTATTCCTGTTCAAATTAAACGGCTAGGTAAAGCTAAAGAAATACTAGAGTACGATGTAATCGTCAATGGAGGGAATAAGAATATCTATGTAGGAATGCTACTAGGTGATGTTCTAATAAACAATGCCTCTATTGATCAGATAGA
>JAJCYK010000078.1 GCA_029262935.1 Cytophagales bacterium
TTTCAACCAGAATTGCCCTATGCGCAAGCCATGAAATTGGGGAGAGCGCAGGACGCTTTTTTGTTGAACCTTTGTGAGCAGAAAAGAGCGTTTTCATCCACGGATTTGACGTCAATTTATGACCAACTAAAGCAACTTTCACAGGAGTATTTAGAATAATTCCAAGAATACCTCATTTTCAAGAATCCGCCTTATAACGCATTATGGGTGATAAATTAGCCAAACTTGGGGCGATCCATGCCACGTATATCCCGCAGGTTGGTATATTTTTTCATTTTTTTTTAACCCTGTCTTAAATAAGCCTGGCTTGGCTTTGTCCAAGCCAAAGATGCTTAATGAGGTTTCTATCGAAGGTCTTCACCACTTAGTGCAAAACAAATTTGGGGTGGCATGTAATCCGAAGTTCAAACAAGTATTTGTCGCCCATTTTCCAGTTTGATTTTTCTTAGAATTTCGATAATTTATGTGACCCATCTAGTAGCATTAATTGTAACAATTCAAACATCTTAACTCAACATCAATGACTAAACTTTACAGATTAACTACGAAATTTTGTTTAGGGGTGGCAGGGCTCATGATTAGCTTTGTCGCTTACGGACAACAATTGAAGACCAGTGCAGGAAAAGATCAAGCGATCAAAGGACATGCTTTATACAAGCAATCTAAAATATACGATAGTCAGCTAGGTCCAGTAGGAGATAGACCACCGGCTTCCGCTGACCGAGCTATGGACCGAGTTCAGTACGAATTCGAACTTTTAAAGGACCCCAATACAGGTAAAATCCCTGAATTGATTCGAGAAAAAGAACTGCAGTTTTCCAAAGATATTCCCACAGAAGAGTCTTTACAATTGGCTAGTGGAAGATCAAGCAGTCCTTGGACAAACAGAGGCCCCTTTAACGTAGGAGGCCGTACCAGAGCCCTGGCAATTGACATGGAAAATGAGAGTGTCATTTTAGCTGGTGGTGTTAGTGGCGGTTTGTGGCGTTCGGAAGACGGAGGCCAAACTTGGGGAGAAGTAACTACTATAAACCAAATTTCCAGTATTACTTGTATTGTACAAGATCCACGTCCAGGAAGACGACACATTTGGTACTACGGAACTGGAGAACGCACGGGCAACTCTGCAGGAGCACCCTTTGCCTTTTATGCTGGTAATGGAGTATTCAAATCCACGAATGGAGGCCGATCGTTCCGTCCCTTGCAAGCCACTGCAGATGACGTGGCCAATGTATTTGCCCCATTCGATTTAATATCAAACATCGCAGTTCATCCGAATTCTGGTGCTTTGTATGTTTCTACTTGGAATGGAATATTCAAATCAGCAAACGGTTTCGACGGCTTTACGGAAGTTTTAGCAGGAGGAATTGACAATTGGACCGATATCATCATTACCCCACAAGGGACAATTTATGCTACCATCGAAACTACAGGTACTCCCAACAGAGGTGTTTTTGCTTCCAAAGACGGCAATTCTTGGGTGGACATTACCCCTGAGGGCTTCCCTGCATTCTTTGGCCGTACCGTTTTAGGATATACGCCTTCTGATGAGAATATCGTATACGCATTTTCAGAAGATTTATTAGGTGGTCTTGGATACTTATGGCGCTTTACCAAGGATAGTCCGGGTTCTACGGGTACTTGGGTAGATCTAAGCGCGAACTTGCCCGCTATAGGAGGTAACGTGGGTAGTTTGAATACGCAAACAGCTTACAACTTGGTGGTTAGAGTACATCCCACAGACCCTAATATGGTGTTCATTGGTGGTACCAATGTTTACAGATCAACTACCGGGTTTACTACGCCAGCAGGACAGGAGTCTTGGATAGGTGGTTATTCTCCTTTAAACAATATCAGCCAATATCCAGACCATCATCCGGATCAGCATGATTTGATCTTTTATAAATCAAATCCCAACAAAGCATTATCTGCTAATGATGGAGGAGTACAAGTAACAGAAGATATTACTGCAAACTTGTCGTTCTTTGAGCCAGTGGATTGGATTGATTTGAATCGCGGGTACATTACTACCCAGCCTTATGCATTCGATTTTGATCCCGATGGTTCATCAACGGATATTGTAGCGGGTTTTCAAGATAATGGCACATGGTTTACAGGTGATGATGCTTCAGATGCATTCTGGATAGAAGACTTTTCCGGAGATGGCTCATATAATGCAATTTCAGATGGAGGTCTTACACGGTACGTGAGTTCACAGTTTGGTAACCTCTTTCGACTAAATTTGGATGCCGATGGTAATTTCCTATCATTCGCTCGTGTTCGTCCCGCAGGTGCCAGTGGATTCTCTTTCGTTGCGCCTTTCATTCTGGACAAAGTGAATGACAACATCATGTATTTTCCAGCTGGAGCTACCCTGTGGAGAAACAATGATCTTGATGAAATTCCTCTTAACTCCTTTGCATTCGCTACTAAGAACTGGGTGCAAGTAAATGAAGCTACAGTGCCGGCAGGTACTATCACCGCTTTGGATGTTTCTAAATACCCAGTAGCAAACAAACTCTACTACGGGACCAGTGTTGGACAAATTTTCCGCATGGATAATGCCAATATTGGCGGTCAAGCGAAAGTAGATGTTAGCACCGGTAAAGGATTGCCTGTTGGTGGATGGATCGTAAACATTACGGTTAATCCCACTAATTCGGACGAAGTGTTCGCGGTATTCTCAAATTATGGTATCCCTAGTTTGTTTCAAACCACTAATGGTGGCGAAACCTGGACTGACATAGGGGGTAACTTAGAGCAAAACCCTGATGGAACGGGTAACGGACCTTCTGTAAGGTGGTTTGCTATTCGAGGTAACAACGAAGGTTATTTCGCTGGAACCAGTACGGGATTGTATTTTGCCAAAAGATTAAGTGGAGCAACCACGAATTGGAGAAGATCCAATAGCTCAGAAATTGGCAACGCCGTGGTACCCATGGTAAAAACCCGTGGAGATGGATTTATGGTTGCTGCTAGTCATGGTAACGGATTATTTGCCGCTAAACTACCTGTCAGGCCCAGACCTGAACCTGAATTGCGCGTAGCTTATTTATTAGATGACTACATCGCTGCTCTTAACAGCCCTGATACGATAATTCATATTAACGGATTGTTTGAGAATAGTGGAGGGACTCCGATTGAAGTAGAGTTGACTAACTCAAATCCTGCTTTAGTAACGGCGGCTCTGGTAGGTAACGATGTTAAGATTCGTTATGCTGCCGATCTGGAAGGCTCTGCATCAATAGCACTAATTGCTACTGCTGGCGCAGAACAAGTGGCTGAAGGGTTTACAGTTATAGTAGCGGAACCTGCTATTTACGAACAAGTAGTGGACTTGGTAGGAAGCAGGCCTTCTCAAAACTTTACAGACTTCGGGGCCACTGCCCAAACTGCCGCAGATTTTTCAGTACCGGAGAATACCACCTGGACCTTGGATCGGGTAACTGCTTTTGGTGGGGCTAACAATTCACCTCTCTTGACCGATGCCGTGGTGGTGGTGTATGCGGATGCAGGTGGTGCACCTGGCGATGAGGTTTATAACAGTGGATCAATAGTTCCTGTTTCTGACCCTGCAGATACCAACTTAGAATTGGTATTACCCGAAACGGCGGTTCTAGGCAGTGGAGATTATTGGATTTCAGTTTATGTAAACCTAGCCTTCAATCCAAACTTTACCCAATGGTTCTGGAGCACGCAATCTGCTGTGATAGGCAGCGAAGGATTCTTCAAAGATGAATTCGATCTGTTTGGTTCGGGAGCTACCGATTGGACCCCTGCTTCAGTGGCATTTGGTGATACTCCTTCGGATCAGGTATTCCAACTTTTCGGCATGGTTGACAACGGGGCTGTGGCAGCTAATAGCGGCTTGGATGCTGGGTTAACAGAATTGACGCAAGAGCTTGATGGTTATGCCGTATGGCCCAATCCTTCAAATGATGTGTTTAACATCCGATTTAAAGATACCGGCAAAGACGCAGTATTGTTAATTCACAATACAAATGGAACGTTGGTTTATAGAAATAATCAAATAAAGACGGGCGGAACACTTTCTTGGAATGCGTCGGACTTTCCTACAGGAATCTACTTTGTACATATGATTACTACTGAAGGTCGCCACACGTTTAAATTGTTTAAAGACTAATAAAAGTATATCACATTTTACTAGAAGCTGCATTAAAGATTACCTTTGGTGCAGCTTCTTTAATTATAAATGATATGACACGCTTCTGTGGTGTAATGATAATTTCCTTGATCTGTGGCTTTGGGTGTCAACCTGCTAAATCTCAGATCGATCAGTCCAAGACCAATACATCAGCCGCCTTAGCGGCCAACGGCCCAGGAGTGATAAAGATTCATGGTACGGTGAAAAAACTTCACGAAGAAGCTGTCCTCTTCTGTGGTCGGAGTTTAATTCATTTGGCAGAAATCCAAGTGGACCAGGTTACAGTAACGGGGTCTGGTGTAACTCGACCCCCAACAGTCGGGCAAACGGTTTCAGTACAATTTCATTTAGGTTTTCAAGAGGTTAATGAGGAAAGCCTGCATTTACCTGGTTTATCTTCAAACGACACCTTCAAAGCAAGCATGCGAGAAAAACCATGCTTCGGCACCCCCGAAGTTTACTACGAGATATTTGTGTATTCCTCGCTTTAATAATAGAATATTCCGAAATCTTGGAAGGAGCATTGGGGAATAGCTAACTTTGTAAATCGCAAGTCTCTTCGTCTAACTCAGTTTCAATGGTATAGTGTTCAAAATGATACTGCTTTAAAACCTCCTTTGCTTGGCGTTTCACTTCCAATAATTGATCAAAATTAGCGATATTGGTTAATTTGAGGTGAGTTGTAAATACGTGATGTGCGCCTTCTAATGACCAAATATGAGTATGGTGTAAGGAACCAACTTGATGTATTTCCAACAACTTTTGCTTTACCTCCTCTACATGAATTTCCGGAGGTACGCCTTGTAAAAAGATGAAAAGGGTTTCCTTTAATCGTTTCATCACATTCCATAAGATATACAAAGTGATGAGCAGGGAAAGAGTAGGGTCTAAATAATGATTGTCGTTAAATTTTAAAATTATGGCTACCACTAAAACCGCGGCCCAGCCCAATACATCTTCGACCAAATGCCATGAAACTACCTTTTCATTCATGGTGGCGCCACCGCTTAACTTCCATGCCGCATAACCATTCATCAGTATGCCAATAATCGCAAAGACTATCATCCCATCAGCATCAGAATGTTGCGGCTCCATTAACCTCCCAATGGCTTCGTAAATTACATATACTGATCCACTAATTAGTACCAGACTGTTAATCAGCGCTCCTAATAAGGAAAACCGGGAGTAACCAAAAGAGTATTTTTCGTTGGCTCCCTTTTTGGCCTTCAGCTCCAGATACCAACTAGTCCCAAGTGAAAGTGTGTCTCCCAGGTCATGTACAGCATCAGAAACAATGGCAATACTGTTGACATACAACCCTCCGATAAACTCCAGAATGGTAAATCCGAGGTTGAGAAAAAAGGCAATCTTTAGATTCTTGCCGGATTGTTTACCGTGGTTGTGACCGTGAGACATAGTTGAATGTTCATAATTTACTAATTCTCCGTCAGTTTGAAAATGAATTGCATTCGGTTCATTTAGGTTTAAAAATAAATCCCGAATGTCGATGAGCACCCGGGATTCATTTCTTATCAGACTTACAAATGCTTGTATGTGCCTATGACTATTCGTTAATTCCTTCCAGGTCCAGTATCATAGCATACTGTAATGACGTGTTTTTGTAGCGCTCAAAACGGCCAGAAGCACCACCATGACCTGCTGTCATATTAGTCTTGAGGACTAGTATGTTATCTCCCGTCTTAGTATCTCGCATCTTGGCCACCCATTTAGCTGGTTCCCAATATTGTACCTGGGAATCAAAGAGGCCGGTTGTCACTAAAAGGTTTGGATATTCTTTGGCTTCAACATTGTCATAAGGAGAGTATGAAAGCATATAATCGTAGGAGTCTTTGTTCTTTGGGTCTCCCCATTCATCCCACTCATTGCTGGTTAATGGAATGGTGGCGTCGGCCATAGTGGATATGACATCTACGAAAGGCACTGCAGCCAAGACTCCATTGTATAATTCAGGATTCATATTAACAATAGCTCCCATTAACAAACCCCCGGCACTGCCTCCCTGGGCATAAAGATGATCCGCTGAGGTGTAGTTTTCTGCAATGAGGAACTTAGAAACATCCACGAAGTCATTGAAAGTGTTTTTCTTTTTAAACATTTTTCCATCTTCGTACCATTGCCTACCCATCATGGACCCACCTCGTACGTGTGCAATGGCCACTGCAAATCCGCGATCCAACAAGCTGAGTCGATGGGACACAAAATAAGCATCAACAGTGGACCCATAAGACCCATAGGCGTATTGAAGAACTGGGTGATTACCGTCCTTTTGGAATCCTTTTTTATAAACCACTGATACAGGAATTTTAGCCCCATCCCTGGCCAATGCCCAAATACGCTCCGTTTCATAGTCATCAGAATTGTGCCCTCCGACCACCTCTTGTTGTTTCATTAGGACCTTTTCTTTGGTACTCATGTTGTAATCGTAAGTAGAGTTAGGAGTGGTAAGTGAGGTATAACCAAATCGCAATACTTCTGAACCAAATTCCCGATTTGTGGACACGTACGCGGTGTAAGCTGGTTCGCCGAAATCAAGATAATGTTCATCACCAGAATTCGAATCTATAATTCGGAGTTGTGTCAAACCTCCCTTACGCTCATCTAGCACCATATAATTACTAAATAGCTCTAAACCTTCAATAAGTACCTCTTCACGGTGAGGGATCACTTCTTTCCAATTGTCTTGGGTAGTTGCGGTTACCGGTGTTTCCATTAAGCGAAAATTTTTCGCATCAGAGTTGGTAACGACATAGAACTTATCACCGATATGATCTATACTGTATTCGTGTTCGGTTGCTCTTGGTGTAAATTGTTGAAAATTACCAAGGGGCTGATCTGCATCTAAAATATGATAATCACTAACCAGAGTACTTACATTATAAATGATAATGTACTTTCCTGATTTCGATTTATAAACACCGATGTAATAGGAGGGGTCCTCTTCGTGATAAACCATTTCATCACCAGAAACATCATTTGCTAAAATGTGTCTAAAGATCTTTTCCGAAAGCAATGAGACTTTGTTTTTGGTAGTATAGAAGTATGTTTTATTGTCATTACCCCAAGCACCACCCGGGTTGGCGTTGGGAATT
>JAJCYK010000079.1 GCA_029262935.1 Cytophagales bacterium
CGCAATCATCACAGGTGTTATTAAGGGCACCTTGTAAAATCCAATCCCTTACCAGGTCGAGCTGCTCTTGAGGTAGCGCTTCCCCCAACATGGTGGTGGGGTTTCTAGGCATTAGGTCTTCAGGATCCTCATCGGTCATGCGTTCATAAACATCACTTTCTTCCAAATCACCAGGCATTACATTCAGTAAGATGCTGGCATAATCGGTGAGAATAACATCTTCCTGCGCACTGGCTCGATCATGGCAACCGGATACAGCGCAGTTGGAAACGAATATTGGTAGTATTTGCGTTTGGAAATACACGGTATCTGAATCACAAGGCTTAGGGTCAGGTCCGGGATCTGGGTTTCCACCAGGATTGCCACCAGGGTTGCCACCATCAATCGGTGTTAAATCTGGATCATGCTCACAACTCCAAAAACAGATACTTGCTAAAAGTATCAACAAGACTACTAACCTTCGAGATAATTTACTTATTCTATTCACTGGTAATAACTGCATTCTTTCAATTGAACTTCTCCTATAAGATCGTCAAAACCCACAAATAATCCTTTGATTTTGACATTTTTGCCTACTTTCTTTTTCCAGAAACCAGGTTTTTCCTCCATACTTAACTGGCAATTTGCTTTACCCAGTGGCTTTTCTAATAATAAAGTCAATTGACCCTCTTGGGAGTCATCCACGAATGCCACTTTACCTGACAGCACCACGACTTTATCATGGTATTTCTGATAAGCTTCGGACTCATCCACCACAAACTCTGTATAAATATCGTCTACTGATACTTCCATAAATACCGAGGCTTCAGCAATATTTCGATGTGGCTTGTTATACTGAAAATAGAAAAATAGGATACCAATTAAAACGGCCACTACTATCAAACGTACAATTTTGCTCATAACACTTTTTGTTTAAACTACCCCTCTCCAGTACCTGATCTGGCGGTTTGAGGCTGGAACACGCCAACCTCATTTTCCCACCAGAAATCAACCAACTACGGTTAGACTACAACAACTCATACAATTTTTTATTTGGCCTGAAAATGAAGTTCCTCCAGGTGTGTATCGTTATCATCCATCAGCTTCATGAAGGAGGTGGACTCCTCTTGGATGATCCAATCATCGTTTAATTCTTCTAAAGGTTTCCCGATACCAAAGTTGATAACCAACTTTTGAAATCCATCGTCACTTATCTTACTCCATGTTCCGGTCTTACTGGTCGAGCCGTTAGTAGCGGTGGCCACACCCTGGTCTGAGAATGTAAATGAGTAACCAGCAAAGTCTGTGGTCTCATCCTTATCCTTATCAAAAAAGTAGGTCACCTCCCATACATTATTCGCCAATACCTGATTGGAAATATCGGGTGTTTCCTCTGTCGTGCAACTGCTTAAGATACTTATCAATACAATGACGTAGAAAGCAATACAAATCTTGAATACTGTGGATATGATTTTCATAGTTCTTTTGTTTAATGAGATCAATTAAGCGCCTTTTTATTATGACAAAAACTAAACTGTTCTGAGAGGGTAAAAAAGCCTCCTGAAAGAGGAAAAACCTTGATTGAATGTATTTCGTAAGGCATGCAAATTTTGGTTTTAAAAGTGAAATCCGTATCCAAAAAACACCGTTTGCAAACCAATGGCTGCCAAGCTGCTCAAGCCAATCCCCAGAATGATTATTAGAAAAGGAATGTGTACCAATACCCTTAAAACGGGATGATCCCAACGTATGTGATGCATGATAGGTAAAAGCATGAATGCCAAGCAAAGACCGAAAAAGGATATTTGAAATAAAGTAAGGCACAGCAGGGCAAAGAACATGCCGGTGGCTATCTCAAATGCCTGTACGGCAAAGAGGTCCGGATGACTCCCATTGAAGAATTTAGAAAACCCCCTGCCAAAGGAGCTGATCCCACTTACTTGAGTCACGGTTTGCTCGGATTGTCGTGTATCACCGGTCACTAAAAATTGTGCTTTTTGGGTAGCCATATAGGAAAGAGTACCTAAAGTGGACAAAGGACTCAGTGCGGCGTAAACCGCGGTACTGTGACTTAAAAACTGCCACAAGCGTAAAGGCCGATTACTTAAAGAAATTACAAAACACAAAACAGGCGCCAGAAAGGTCATTAAGGTGATGAGGAAAAAATCCAGAGTGAATATTTCCGTGAATCCATGGTTTAAAGCCATTACTGGAAGCTGAAACTCTAAGTTCTGGAACACCAGCGTGGCCACTCGGCTTTCCCCAAAAAGTTGAGGGATGAAAAGATTAGCATCAATCATAAACAGGAAGTAAAAAAAAGTAAGCGGCAAGTTCATCGTTGGAAAAAATATATCCAACTTTTCCATCCAGGTGATGTTTGGGGCTCGCAATAACCTCCCGGCTTCTTTAAATAGAAACTCACAAGTGCCTCGTGTCCATTTCATATGACGAATACGAAATGCCCGAATGGTATCGGGAAAATCTTCATAGCAAATCACATCTTCTACGAACTTCCCTCGATATCCTTGTTCGCGAATGCGGATAGCAAAAGCAAGATCTTCGCTTACAATTTCAGGAAATCCCTGCACTATTTCCCAACAGGATCGACGTATTAAAGCCCCGTGTCCGAGAAACATAACGAATCCGTACTCATTGCGTAGCGGCTGGTGCCATTTCCAATGAATGTCTATACCTACCCCTAAGGAACGGGCTAATTTGCTTTTTTGGTGGGGGTTACTTACATGATTGGCTTGTACAAAACCGCATTTTTCATCGCATTGAATTTCCTGCACTAGCCTGGTTAAGAAATCCTTGGGTAAAATTTCATCGGCATCAGCAATGGCGAAGAACGGTTCAGTAACTACCGTGGACAAGGCATTATTTAAGTTGCCTGCTTTAAATCCTTTGCGATTTGCTCTTCGTACTACTTTTACCTTAGAACCATACCTCAAGGCAAACGCATCTATTTCATTTTTACAACCCGGGTCACTGCTATCGTCCAAAATATAAACGGTATAATTCGGATAGTCTTGTTCTACACAAGATTGTGCACTTTCAGCTACAAAGTCATTGCAAGTAGTGTATAGGACCGCCACCGGAGACTCTTCCATTCCATGTGCTTGATGGACTACCTTTCCACGACGGCGGTATTGGTAAATCTTAGCGAATATAATTAAGAAAATATTATAGAATCCATACAGCCAGGCTAGTTCTATAAAAAAGATAAAGAAAGCTAGAGCCAACCAACTTTGGGTATCCTGCGCCATGTCCAGCAGGGACACTAATCTTGGATGAAACCAAATCACGGAAGACGCCCAGACTAGTAATATGGTTAAATATAGGCCCTTTTTGTGTTTAGGTAAAAACTGTGGGCCCTGCGAAGTCGTTTGCTTAGCAAGTTTGGTATTATTTTGTAAATCTAGTAACATCATCTGCGCTATCGTTCAATTCTATATTTAAATCCTAGGGATGCAGAGAGTAATTCTTGCAATCCCGTTTCGTATCTCAAAAGGACATTAATCCAATGCTTTTTAGCGAAAGGAATCATCCAGGCTACGCTGCCTCCGTAAATATTCTCATCGAGCCCTTCTGCCCCTGAGATGGCGCCATAGATTCCCGCAATACTTATCTGATATCCTTTTCCCAATTGTGTGTAGCTGTTTAATACAAGCCGCTGCTCCTTAGTATTGCCCTTACTGGGCCTGGTATAATAGAACAAAGGTTCCAACGACCATCCATCCATAATGGGCACAGATATACCCCCAAAAGAGGTCCAGACATTCTGTTGGTCTGCCAGGCTCACAAAGCCCCCACCTTTCAGGATCAATTTGTTCTTCAAGAATACCTGCTGTTCTAGCAGTATCAATTGCTCATCGCTACCTTCAGGAGAATTCCTGTAACCTCCTTCTAGTTTAGTGGTCAAGTATTTATTCCAATTCACTAACCCTCCTGCGAAATAGGCCTCACTGTTTTCCCGATTTTGGACTAGTGCAAAATTCTCTAAGGATAAGGTGTTGTCATAGCGAGCCCAAACGCGATAAAAGCTGTTGGGTTGAACTGCGACCTCCGCCGATCTTAACCCCCAGATATTGCTGCTTTCGAATTGCGTGTATCCTCCATATACACTTATCTCTAAAAAACCAGGAGAAGCTTGAACAGCTTGCAACAATTCCTTGGACCCAGAATGGCTCGGTTGCATGGAATTAGCAATATCAAAAGAGTGACGCGCTTCTTTTTGTCTTCCGGCCAGCAAGTGTGCATGTCCAACACCTATATATAAATCTGCAGGGGCAGTAGAATCTTTCAAAAGCCTGTTAAATCGATTAACCGCTAATTTTCCTTTGCCTTTCCAAAGGGCCAAATAAGCCAGGCCCTTTACCGCGTCCATATTAAGTGGTTCAATCACCAGCACTTTTCGAAACATGCTTTCAGCTTTCACATAGATGCCAGCCCAAGCCAGGTTATAACCATAAGCGGTCAAAGTCTGCACATCATTGGCACGACGGTTAAGCAAGAGCTCGAAATCAGTGGAGGCCGCTTTATATTTTTGTTGCCAGCTATACAAGATGGCTCTACCAAGCAAGGCCTCATTGTCCTGGGGATTTTCCTTAAGGATTTTGTTATATAGTAACTCGGCTTGCACATAGTTTTTTGTAACCATGAGCTCTTGTGCTATTTGCAAATTTGATGATTGCGCCAGTAGACAAGGAGTATTACATATTAGAACGAGCAGGATCGCTAAGATCCCCGTGCTTTGCTTAATCTGGTTTTTGAATTTTTTGAAAAGTGCCATACCTGTATTTTATATTCACAGGTAATATAAATCGCCTTAGTAGGCTCTTATAATTAATAACACTGAACGGGTAAATAATGAAGTTAAGCTGGCGAAATATGAAGTTATGTGAGGCTCTTAAATAGCTAACCCTGACCAGATAACCATTTCTTAAAGCGACTGGAACGATCCGTACTTACAATAGTTTCCAAATCGATGGGTGGTTTCAAGGTGAGTTTTACCCGGGACTTACTATAATGATACATTTTCTCAATAGCTTCAATATTGACAATAAACTGTCTGTTGATTCTAAAAAATAGTTGCGGCTCCACCATATGTTCTAATTCCTCCAAATTATAGTCCAAAGCATAGCGTTTCCCGTTGATTGTTTGCATAAAAACAATCTTTTCCTCCGTATAAAAATAAGCAGCCTCTGCAAACTCAATGGCTTCCAAGTTCTGTCCATATTTGACCACTACTCGTTGAGGCTTGGAAAGGGATTGCTCTTGCAATGCTTTGGCTAAAGCACTATAATCCATATTATTAGATCCGGCACCACTATATAAAGTGTCGAACTTGAGCAGGCTTTGACTTACTTCATCCACTTTGATCGGTTTCAGCAAATAATCAACACTATTCACTTTAAAGGCCTTCAACGTGTACTCATTAAATGCGGTAGTGAAAATTATAGGAGACTTAATTTTTACTTGGTTTATAATTTCGAAACTATCTCCATCTGCTAGTTGAATATCCATGAATATTAGGTCGGGCATGTGGTGCGACCTGAACCAGTTCACTGCGCTTTCTACACTATCCAACACTCCAATGATATGAGCTTCGGGTCTTAACTCCTGAATTATTTTTTTCAGTCTTTTGCCAGCTATATGCTCGTCTTCAATGATTAAGATATTCATACTACACGTTTTTTATTAAAGGAACTCCTACAGAGTAGTTTGCTTCCTCGTTGTCCATAATTACCGGTTCTTTGGTGAGCAGCTTATAGCGGTTGATGATATTGTTGAGGCCAAAACCAGTAGAGGCCTTCTTATACGGTTTAGGTTGTTTGTTATTCGAAACAAACAAATACTGTTCTTTAGTATAGAGATCAATAGTCAATGGTTTGTCTTTGGATATGATGTTGTGCTTTATACAATTTTCAACTAGTACTTGCAAGATCAAAGGGGGTATTAGAGATTTCAGCGCATCTTGATCAAGATCTGTCTTAAGGATAAGATGATCTCCATAACGTTTTTGTTGTAGGAAAAAATAATGATTGATGAGGGATAATTCTTGTTCCACCGTAACCAATTGTTTATCCCGATACTCCAAAGTAGCTCTGAAAAAATCAGAAAGGTTTTCTACATAATCCACAGCTACTTCTCGATCATCTTCTATAATTCCTATTAAAGTGTTGAAACTATTAAATAAAAAATGTGGGTTTACCTGACTTTTCAGGGTCTCCAGCTGTGTGTTAATGAGTTCCTTTTTCAATCTTTCAGCGCTCCTTAATCTGTTTTCACGGAAGCGCATAATTGCTATGATTCCCAAGAATCCTACCAATAAACTAATTGCAATAAACCAGGCTTTCTGCCAGAAAGGTGCACTAATAGTGAACTCCAAACTAGCTACTTTAGCATTGTGAAAGTCCCCGGTAGCACTGGACCTTACTTTGAATACATAAGCTCCGGGAGGCAGTTTTGGGTAGGTACTGATTTGACTTTTTCCAGGATTCC
>JAJCYK010000080.1 GCA_029262935.1 Cytophagales bacterium
CCCTATATTTTAATACAAGGCCCCAACGGTCCGTATACCCATCAAGGCAAAAATGCCTTTGATTTTGTGATGGAAGAAGGTACCAAAGTTTGTGCCAGCAGATCAGGAAAAGTAGTAGCCGTAAAAGAAGATTCCAAAATAGGGGGTCCTGATATTTCCTTTATGAAACACGGGAATCGTATCACCATCTTGCTTGAAGATGGTAGCTATGCAGATTATGTACACCTAAAGTACAACGGATCATTGGTCGCTCTGGGTGAAAACGTGAAAGCTGGGCAAGTAATAGGATACAGCGGGAACACCGGTTGGTCTACCAAGCCACACCTGCATTTTCAAGTCTACAAAGCTATAAAGTTTGGTATCCAGACCCTTCCTACCACATTTCAAGTTTCTAAGGATTTAATCACTCATTTAAAGGAACTTAAGAGTTATAAAGGCTATCATTCGCCTATCAGATAGCGTGCAATAATCCCCAAATCTTACATAAGAGATAAAAGCCTGAATTCAGGTCAGCAGCTTAGTGTATTTTTCGGCATTTTTATGCTCCTTGATCAAGCCATTCCAAACATCAAAAACATAAATTTCCATAGCTGGTTGATTTATTTAAGTGAGATAAAAACCTCCCTGTTTGGAGGTTTTTACCTTTTAACCACCATTCTGGCCGTTGTGTTTCTTCCCACAAACACAGATTTCAAGCAAAAAATATACGATCTAGAACAAAATCAAGATCAAAAGGGGCACCAGGTCATTCAGAATTTGCATGAAAATGAAGTGATCCGTAACACCACTACTTTTAAAATTGCTTCCTGGCTTTTAGGTTACTATAGCCAGATTACGCCCCCAGGTCTTTACCAGGTAGAAAGTGGCTGGAACAATTGGCGTCTGATACGGTACTTGCAAACTGCACCTAATCCATCTACTCAAGTGATCATTAAACCCTACCAGTTAAGGTCCAATGCCCTACAAGGGATTTGTAAAAACTTGGATATTAAGTATACCGCGCTAAGAGACATATTAAATGATCCCCAATATTTACAGAGCTGGGGCCCATTTGACAAAGAGAACATCTACTGTATCTTGTTTGCGGATACACTTCAGATGTTCCCCGACAGTAGGGCCAAGGACGTTGCCGATCGTCTCATGCGCAATTATTTAAAGTATTGGACTCCAGACAAATTAGAGCAGGCGGCTAGTCTGGGCTTAACTGCTCCTGAAGTGGGAATTTTGGCATCAATAGTTTATGCCGAAACTAAAATTCTTGAGGAAATGCCTGTTATTGCCGGTCTATACTTGAACAGGTTGGATCAAGAAATGCGTCTTCAAGCAGACCCTACAGTAGTTTATGCTGCTGGTAGGCCCTTGAGCCGGGTATTAAAAACACATAAGCGCATACGATCTGATTACAATACTTATAGAGTCTCCGGATTACCCCCGGGCCCAGTTTCAATACCCACTCAGGAAGCTATCGATGGGGTATTGTCAGCGGCGAATCATGATTACTTGTTTTTCTGCGCCCGATATGATTTTTCTGGGTACCACCATTTCTCGAAGACTTGGAAAGAACATCAGAAAATCGCCCAGCTGTATCAAAAGGAATTAAACAAAAGGAGGATCGGGTTTAAAAAACCTTAGCATGCGTGGCTCTTACACCATATTCATTTTTTTTCTAGGCGCCTGCAGTGCTCCACAAAACTACGCGGAAGAATCGGTACCTGCTGAAAGTGCCATGACTCCAGTTGCTGCTACCACTATGGTTCATCCTGTGGAGGACGATACGCTTTTTGTTACATCCAAAAGCGTGGTCTTTTTCACCCCCAATGAGGAAGATTTACAATCCCTTAAATTGGATCAGGGTGCTAAAGAGGGGATTCGATTGGCTGTAGGAGATTTTGCTTACTATGCCAGCGTGATCGCAGACTCTTTACAAAGCCAATCCATTCCGGTAGTCTTCACAGACAAAAAATTCATTGCACTACCACAAGCCTCCGATGGCCTGGTCATTGACCGTCAACAAAGTAATTCTTTGATGGGTGTTGCCTTATATGATGGTACCGGTACCCCCCAGGTAATTTATGGGTTACAAACTCATTTAACCCTTTGGGCTGCCATATCCAAGTACTTTTCTGTAGCAGAGAGTCCCAGCTTACCGCTACTGGACTACTTTCAAGACATTGCTCCTAAGCAGTTGCATATCTATACTTCGCACAGCGAAATACTTAATCAAACGGGGAAACGAATCGATCCCTCGTGGCATTTGAAGTTTGGTACGTACTTGGCTCAAAGGGCTCGAAAATACCATATGGGACTCTTTGGCTACTATAAGTTTCCTTTGCAAGATTCTTTAGTGGCAACGATCTGTCGGGTACCCAGTCGCTTTGATGAAAGCGCCATTCATTTGTTTGTCTGGGATGAGAAAACGCAACAAGTGATACATCAATTGCAACTGGCGGAAAACATTTGGAACGATCAATGGATTATGGTTATGGACAGCTGGATTAACCAAGATCCAACTACTGGAAAATTTGAAATCATACAGCGGAAGAAAGAAGCAAAAGTAGAAAATGGCCAACGACACGAAACGGACAGCTTATATCGTTGGAAATTGTCCGGGCGCAAATTACTGCGATCTTCTGCTGCCGGATTGACAACCCGAAACTATCCTTTAAAAGATTGGGCCTCCTATGAGGAAGCACCGGCCCCCGCGGCAATCACAGAAATCGCCATAGTAGACGAAGAATTCGTATGGCTCCCTTTGCCCACTGGGGATCTGACCTATGAAAATTTGATTCTGGAGATTCCAAAAGGCTATAGTTTGGCAAAAGAACCTATTGCAAATCAGTTTAACAAACATCAAATGGACACTTTGTTTACTTTGTCTAAAGCTGATTTAGAGTTTAAGTTTTACCGGACCCCACACGACAATCTGATCATTGGAGGTTCTCTTTCTACTGGCGCTGTTCGATTTAAAAATGGCGTCCAAATTGGCATGGGTAAAGCAGCATTTGCCCAGGTCTTTGAAAAGTTAAAGCACCGCACCGAATTACCCGACCTCATTAACATTAAGTCCAAAAACGGGGATCGTATCTTTTCTTGTAAGTTTCAAAACGACACTTTGGCCCATATAAAGCTTACCAACTACATTCATTAAAAAGAGGTTTGTAAGCTTATATTATAAGAGTAATTTAGCTAGACACTTTAAATTACTCGAATGTCTAAAACCTATCGCTGGGGTATATTGGCCCCTGGCAAAATAGCTAATAAGTTTGCCGTTGGCTTACAATCCGTACCTCGGGCCGAATTGTATGCTATTGCCAGTAGAGATTTGCAAAAAGCCTCAGACTTTGCCGCACAATACCATGCTCCGGTTAGTTATGGATCCTACCAGGAATTAGCCCAAGATCCTCAAGTAGATATCATTTATATCGCTAACCCGCATGCATTTCATATGGACAGTGCGCTAATGTGTTTGGAGCAAGGAAAGGCCGTTTTGTGCGAAAAACCGTTAGCTATTAATTCTCAGCAAGTAAAACGCATGGTGCAAAGCAGTAAAACCCACCAAGCCTTTATGATGGAGGCTCTATGGTCTCGCTTTTTACCACACATTCAGAAAGCTAAGGAATTAACCGATCAGGGAATCATAGGTAATGTTCAAAGCGTGCAAGTGGATTTCGGTTTTCAAGCCAAATATGACGCCCAATCCAGACTTTTCAATCCTGCCTTGGGTGGCGGCGCTTTGTTAGACATCGGCATCTACCCTTTGTTTTTTGCGTGCTTACTTTTTGGCCAGCCACAGGAAGTTGTAGCAAAGGTGCAGCTGGCTCCTACCGGAGTGGATCAGACCACTCAAGTTCATTTGAAGTTTTTAAAAGACCGTACGGCAACCATTGATTTTACCTTTGAAAAGTTCACCCCTATTGAGGCACATATTATGGGCGATCAGGGTGAAATCAAACTGCAAACTCGTTGGTATCAACCGGGAAATTTATTTGTGAAAGACCACCGTGGCACCAAAGAGGTGGAAGTGGAATTGTTGGGTAATGGTTACAATTATCAAGCTGAGGAAGTTATGCGATGTTTGGACGAAGGATTGATTGAAAGCCCCCTTTGGTCGCACAATCATAGTTGGGAACTAGCACAGCTGATGGATGAAATAAGAAGACAAGGTGGAGTGATATATCCCATGGATTAATAAGATTAATATAATAATGAACGCCATCAACATTGAAATAAAAGCCCGCTGTACGGACTCAAATCATATCAGAGAAGTTCTAAAGAGTAGAGAAGCTCGTTATATTGGCACTGACCACCAAATAGACACCTATTTTAAGGTCCCCCAAGGACGCATGAAGCTTAGGGAAGGAAGCATTGAAAACGCCTTGATATACTACTTGAGAGATAACCAACAAGGTCCTAAAACTTCAAAGGTCAAATTATTTAAAACAGCAGCAGATACTAGTTTAGGAGAAGTACTAACCACGGCATTGGACGTATTGGTCGTGGTTGACAAACAACGTGAAATTTATTTTATTGATAACGTCAAATTCCACATCGACTCCGTAAAGCAATTAGGATCTTTCGTAGAAATCGAAGCAATTGACA
>JAJCYK010000081.1 GCA_029262935.1 Cytophagales bacterium
CGAATAATAAATAAAATATGTAAGGTAATCATTTAACTATCTGGGTCACTCTATGCAACCTGCCAAGCATCTCACCAACCACATTAGTTTTGGATAACGGCACTTCTAGTTCCATAATGCAACGCTCTTCTAACTCCTGACTAATGACCGTTAACTGGCACTCTTTAACCACACGCATAACAGCATTCATGTCAGGGTAAGCAAAAGATAAAACCCAAGTTTCATGCAGTTCTTTAACCATGATCTCTGCTTTATCTAGGGCCAATCGTGCTGATTCTTTATAGGCTTGTATTAACCCTCCCACACCAAGGTTGGTGCCACCAAAGTAGCGGATTACTACTACTAAAACATTGGTAATTTCAAAGGATTTGATTTGCCCTAATATGGGGTCTCCAGCACTATGTTTGGGTTCACCAGCATCATGGACACGATATTCTGAACCTTTAGGTCCCAAACAATAAGCATAGCAATGATGCCGGGCTTGGTGATGTTCTTTTTGCAACGCCTTTAAATGCGTTTCGATATTTTCAAGACCAGCCACGGGGTAAGCATATGCAAAGAATTTACTGCCTTTTTCTTTATAAAAGCCGGTAGCTTCTTGACGAATGGTAAGGAACTGTGTGGTCATCAACTATCGCGAAGATAGGCTTTTGCTTCGTCTTTCACCGTATCATATTGGGCCAATTTCAAAGCCTTTTTATAATGAACACGGGCCTGTTCTGTATCCCCTGATTTCGCTAATAACCGAGCCACTCCCGCATGAGCTAAGCTCTTCTTATTATGGGATCTGGGCCCCAAGTCCTGACCCGTTTCCAAGGATTTGCGGTACCATTGCAAGGCATTTTTATCATCATGTGCCTCATATTCTAAATATACTCCGTAAAATACTTCTCCGGACATCTTATAGAATGACTTTTTCTCTTTTGCTAAATCTTGCACAAGAGGGAGGGCCTTTTGATAATCTTTCGCGGCCAGGAGTGCTTCTGTGTAGTTAATTTTAAAAAAGACGTTATTGGGATAGTCTTGGACCAATTGCCCGCTAAATTTTACGGCAGCGTGGGGATTTCGTTCATATCGTAAATTTAAGTGAGCCAAATACATGGCGGCTTCAGCTTTAGTAAAAGTGGCTATTTTACTGGCTCGTTCCAGCTGTTCTAATCCTAGCTTCTTATTGCCGGAGCGGAAAAACCACATAAAGGGTTTATATATGGGATTAGACTCCGGGTATTGTACCCGGTAGTAGTTATAGAGGCCCGTTGAAAACTGAAATTCCGGACTTTCATCCAACATATCAAACCCTAATTTCATAAAATGGTAGGCTTTTTTGGCAGCATTTAGGGCCTTAAAGGTAGCTCCACCCTCGTCATAGAATTGTGCCAACCAACTATTGATGGCCATGGCAAAGAAAACAGCTTCGAGATGCTTAGGATCCCGGTCCAGCAACTTCTTGGTACGGGCAAGTGAAAGCTGTAAATGCCCGTTCATTTTAATGAATTCGGGGCTGCCGATCTCCAGAGGATTTGAACTCCAATTCGTGTTTAAGGCGCGCATCATGGGGCCCACAGGATGTGCTGGCAAGAGTTCTTCGACTTGATCAATGTAGAGGTTTGCCGCGGGACCTTCGGCATTGTAAATATGGAAAAGCCCTTTTTTTACAATATCCAAAGCCTGTGGATGTTCCAATAGTCGTTCTTGTGAGAAAACGTTCAAAAAGGAACTGAAGACGAAAAAAATCAACCAATTTTTCATGCCGGTACGCCTTGATTTACAACGAAGATTTTTAGCTTATTGTATAATTAGTTTAAATGATTTTTAGCTTCTGCTTTTAAGGCTTTGGTAGATGCTTGGTCCATAGCTTCTTTAAAGAACTTTCGTGCTTGAGGATCTTGCTTTTGTTCGTATATTCTCCCGAGCCCCAAATATGCAAATGCTTCCAGGTGACTACGTTGCATTTTATGCTGCTCGTTTAAGGCCAAGGTATTTCGGTAGTGCTTTTCTGCGGCCACGAAATCTTTTTGCAGCTTTTCTTCTATAACGCCCATAAAGAGGACCCCATATATTTTCAAATACGGACTGTTTTGGGCCTGTAGCATTTTGGCTATAGGGTAGGCTTCTTGAAACCGGTCATTAATAATGAGACTTTCTAAGTATATCGCCGTAAAGGGTAAATTCTTAGGGTAGGTATCATGCAGGTTTTTGGCCTGTCTTAGAGCTTTTACGGGAACATATTCATATCGCAGGTAGATATAACTCAAATAGTATTTGGCTATTACATGTGCAATGGACGCTTCTTTCGCCGCAGTTTCGAGTTGTTGGATGCCAGTTTTTTTATTCCCCTTCATAAAAAATGACATGAAAGGTTTATATACTGGGTACGTCTCTGGATAGTATTCTCTATAATAATTATACAATCCTGTGGAGAGATAGAACTCTTTTAACTGATCCATTTTATCACTTCCCAACTTGATATAATTATAGGCTCTTTTGGCCGCTCCCACCGCTTTGAAATTGCGGCCAGATTCGGCATAACTTTCTGCCAGCATACCTTGTGAGGCCATGGCCAAAAAAATAGCTTCAGGGTTGCCAGGATCACTATCCAACACCGCTAAAGAGCGTTGATAGGAGTTGTCTAAAAACTTGTGATATAGGACAAGCTTATCTTTTTTAAGTTGAATAGGGTACTGTGCCCAATAAAGTTGTAGTGCTTTCATAAGATCGGGTATAGCGCTTCCTTGCATGCTTCTTTCTAGCCGACCTATGATTTGCTGAGATTCTTGGAATTCCTGATTATAAATGTGTTCAATCCCTTCTCTAACTTCCTTAAAATAGGCGTTTTTAGGGGTTTGAGCTAACACTGAATTAGCACAAGTTGACAGGACAATAACCAATACAGTAAAAAAGTGTTTCATTCGATAATTTTAATTTAACCACAAAATGAGTTCCTGATAGGAAATCATTAATACGGAAAGTACTGCTAATATGATGCCCAATTTGTTTATAGATAACAGTTTTTCTTTAAAAATAGTTACGGCTGCGACAGTCGAACAGACGATGATTCCGACATTAAATAATGGAAAAAGTACCGCTCCATCATTATAAAATGCACTTAATGCCTTGATAATAAAGTACATGGAGAAAAAATTCGGAATGCCTAGATAAATTCCTCCGATAATGCTTTTCCATTCGACA
>JAJCYK010000082.1 GCA_029262935.1 Cytophagales bacterium
AGAACGTCTCGTGAAAGCTTTACGCAGCGAGCGCATTCCTGAGGACAATTTAACAGTGCAAAACATATCCGGGTACAACTGGGACTGGAAGAAAAAGAAATCTGGTGATTTTTTAGCCAATAAGAGTTTCCTACTCAAGGTGTCGGATCTTAAAAAAATGAATGACCTAATTGATCGCTTAGACGAACGAGGTATCAACAACATGAACATTGACAACTACAGTCATTCTAAGCTCAAAGAATATCAAAAAGATTTAAAGCTAAAAGCTTTGCAGAACGCCAAAGAGAAAGCAGGATTTTTGCTTTCCGGGATAGATGAACAATTGGGTGGCGTATTGGAAGTGCATGAGCACAATACCAGCCAGCCCGGACAACCTATTATGTACCGAGCGCAGGCCATGGAATCTGATGCGGCAAGCTATCAATCCAATGTAGCGTTTAAAACCATTAAGATTCAATCGGAAATTCGTGCCGTTTTCAGCATCCAATAACCGTTAAGCAATCCATTTAAACACCGTTAGGGCAAATAGCACTAGTATTGAAATAGCCACCAAGTTTAACCAGAATCCAGCTTTGGCCATGTCCTTTATTTGAATATGCCCACTGGCAAAAACAATGGCGTTTGGTGGCGTACTAATTGGCATCATAAAGGCACAGCTTGCCGCTATGGTCGCTGGTGCTACCAGGAATAAAGGTGGCAGATTTAACCCTTGACCGATACCGATTACTACCGGCAGAAAGACCGTAACTAAAGCTACGTTGCTCATAAGTTCTGTCATAAACAGCATAACGGCCGTGAGAATAAGCACCAAGAGCCATTGCTGGTAGGGTCCCCCCTCAGAAATTGAGGCTCCAATTAATTCTATGATACCGGTTGATTGCATGGCTCGGGCTAGACACAGCCCTCCACCAAAAAGCAATAGGATACCCCAAGGTAATCGTGCCGTATATTCCCAGTCCAGCAGAAACTTTCCTCGTTTCAAGTCCAAGGGCAAGAGAAACATAAAGGTACCGCCGGCCATGGCCACAACAGTATTATTCAACAAAGGGATTCCGATAAGTTGGTTTAGCGGTTGTAGTAGAATCCACCCCAGGGCTGTGACTATAAAGATCCATAAAACTCTTTTTTCCGGTCCAGAAATCGGACCCAGTGCTTTCAATTCTTTTTGGATGATTTCCTTTGACCCTTCCAGATGACCCAAATTGTTCGGAAAAAACCACTTAACCAATAGCAGGTAAGTTATGGCTAGTATGGTACCGCATACTGGAAGGCCGATCATCAACCACTCACTGAATGTGATATCAATGCCGTAAAACTCATTTATGTAACCCAGCATGACCACATTGGGCGGGGTGCCAATTATAGTGGCTGCACCACCGATGTTAGCAGAATATGCAATGCCCAATAACAGGCTTAAGGCAAATCTTCGAAATCGTTGGTCCTCCTCATTTAGTCCCAACTCATGAGTCAATAACGAAATTACTGACATGGCTATTGGCAACATCATTACTGCCGTAGCGGTATTGCTTATCCACATGCTAAGGAAGGCTGTGGCCAACATAAAACCCAGAATGATTCCATTGGCGCTAGTACCGGTACGATTAATTAAAGTGAGTGCGATGCGCTTATGCAAGTTCCATTTTTCCATGGCCAATGCTATGAGAAACCCTCCCATAAACAGAAAAATTATAGGGTCAGCATAGGGGGCAGTGGCTTCCCTGATGGTAAATACACCAACCAAGGGCATCACACTCATAGGAAGAATTGCCGTAACAGGAATGGGAACCGCTTCAGTTACCCACCAGGTAACCATCCACACGGCAGTAGCAATTACCCGCCAGGCTAAATCATCCAGCGGGGTAGGATTGGGAATAAGTAAAAAGGCCAGAAAAAGCAATGGGCCAGCGACAAATCCGATGATCTTGGAACTGTTTGATTTAGCAGTAATATCCATAAGCGCATAATATAATAATTTACTAAAATCTAATAGTACTATTGAATATGCTTTATGTAGTCATTTGAAGGAACTAATCTTCAAATATTTTAATTAATAGTATGCATGCATAATAAAATATTTAGTATCTTTGGTACCCTCACACCTATGAAGAGAGAAGAAACTGTAGACTACAACATTAAAACCGCATGGCATGCAATCAACCGCATGTACAATCAAGAGGCACATAAGAATGAGATTACTACTTCCATAGGCTTCGTATTACTGAACATCAATTCAAAAGAGGGGACTCCAGCTACTAAAATTGCGCCTTTGATTGGCTTAGAATCCAGGAGCCTTGTACGCATGCTAAAAAGCATGGAAGAGAAAGGTCTGATTTGTCGCAAAGCCGATCCTACGGATCGTAGACTGGTGCGCATATTTCTAACTGAAAAGGGGCGTCAGAAAAAGGAGATATCCAGAAAGACAGTCATGGTGTTCAATGAGAAAGTTAGAAGATCAATTGAAGATGCGGACTTGCAAGTATTTTTTAAAGTGATTCAACAGATCAATAGAATAGTAGAAGACAATCATATTAACCATTCAGAAGCATCATCCAAAACATATGAAACGAACGATAAATAAGGCAGCTGTCCTGGGATCAGGAATCATGGGATCCCGTATTGCCTGTCATTTAGCCAAT
>JAJCYK010000083.1 GCA_029262935.1 Cytophagales bacterium
AATTTTTCTTCCGCTTCTTCAGGTGTAAAAGCGCCATTTGCATCTACCCTGAGAATAAGCTGAGGAGGGTAAACAGTTCTTATATGTTGTAACAATTCACATTCTTGCTCAAAGTCTATAGCACCAATTTTTAATTTTAAACAACTATAACCCGCGGCAACTTTCTCTTGTACCTGGTCTTTCATAAAATCAAAATCACCCATCCATACCAATCCGTTTATAGGAATGGCAAAAGCTCCTCTGGTAAAAGCGCTAGGGAAAATAACTTGTTTGCCTCCTTGCAACAGATCCAACAGTGCTGTCTCCAAAGCAAATTTAATAGCAGGACGTTCCATTGGTACACGTTCTAGGAGTGATTGCATGTCGGCGATGTTACTAGGTAGCTCAGCTCCTGCTAAGTCGTTGCAAAGGTCCATTAACCATTCATGGAAATTGGGATCATCATCAGGACTTAACCCAGATAATGGGCCCGCCTCCCCCATACCTATTACTTCAGGGCAGTTCTGATCCCATAGTTTCAAAAAATAGGTTTGTTTCTCTTTTAAGATACCCCTGCTGGTGCCCGCGTCAAATTTGAAAGCAAGTTTATGGGGCGTTATTGAAGCGCTTAAAGACATCCTTATTGATTAATTAACTCCTAGTATCAAACATTCATAAAGCTTTTGTAAGTGTTGCTCGGAATTATACAAGTGAGGAGATACTCTGATGGCGTCTCCTCTAAAACTCACGTGCACCTTTGATTCGGCCAAGGCCTCCTTGACAACATTAACCTCAAATCCTTTGGGAAAGCGTATTCCAAATATATTATGGGTGCGGTAGGCTGGGTCCTCTATGAGGAAACCTTCGCCAACAAGTTTTGCCAACGTAGCTGTAGTAATGGATTCGCAGTAAGATTGGATTTCCTGAACCCCCCAAGACATGATTTGATTTAAAGATTCCACTAGCATCGGTACTAGAAAAAAGTTACTTTTCTCACCCATGTCATAACGAACACTGAAGGGTTGATACTCCTCCGTGTATCCTACCTGGCCTTGAAAATCGTCACTTCCCATTCTATTGATCCAATTTTCTTCGATAGGAACACCATTGTCGAAGGCCGGGCCAAAATACGCGACGCTTAATGCATATGGGCCTAACAACCATTTATATCCTGCACAAATCACTGCATCCGGATTAAACTTATTTAAGTCAAAAGGCAAGGCCCCAATAGATTGTGTACCGTCCACCACCAGCATGGCCCCTACTTCTCTAGTACGTGCTCTTATTGCCTCCAAATCGAATCGAGTACCATCTGCCCAATGCACCGTGCCGATGCTCACAGCGGCTGTTTTCTCATCAATGGATTCCAGTATCTTTTCATTCCACACTTTGCCCCGCTTTGCCTGTTCCTGCGGTGCTGCCACGCATCTTAATTCAAGGTCTCCTTCTGCGCACAAACGTTGCCAACAATACATGTTGCTAGGAAATTGTTCCTCTATAGTCACAATGTTTTCTCCTGGGCTTACCGGTATGTTTTTTGCAACTGCTGCAAATCCATAGGATACGGAAGGCACAACAGCTATTCTTTGAGGTTCAGAAGCATTAATAAGCTGGGCAAAGGCCGCTTTTAAATCGTTTACTGGCTCGAAAAAATCTTTCACCGTAATGTCATAAGGTGTGCCTTTTCTGTAAATCGCTTCCCGTCCTGCCTTCATGACTTCATGCGTTAACGGGCCCATATAGGAGCAATTGAGGTAAGTGATATCAGCAGGTATATTAAACCGATGACTTTGACATTCCATAGAATTAAGGCTCTGATTTTGTTAATAAATCTTGACTAAACTGTAGTATTACTCCACCCTGTCTTAATTCGGTTAAGGCTTTCTCATCATCATATTGCTGTAGGTTAACAGCTCTTGTGGCATCTTGTATCACATGAGTTTTAAACCCCAAAGAGCGGGCATCCAAAGCTGTATATTTTACGCAATAGTCCAATGCTAAACCTACAATATACACTTGCTCGACTCCAGCAGACTTTAGAAATTGGCTCAAACCCGTGTCTTTACGATGACCGTTGTCGAAAAACCCGCTATAACTATCAATCTTAATATCGGTGCCTTTTTGGAAGACAGCCGCGATACTATGGGCCGTCAACTCACTGGCAAATGAAGCACCATCAGAACCCTGGATACAATGATCTGGCCATAATATCTGCTCCAAACCATGCAGGTCAATAATTTGACCCACTTGGCCTTGAGGGTGATTACTAGCAAAGCTTTGGTGTCCTTCTGGGTGCCAATCTTGGGTAGCTACTACCAAGTCAAATGTTGGAATCAATTGATTTACAATGGGTAGAATGGCATCCCCTGCTGGTACGGGCAAGGCTCCACCTGGGAGAAAATCGTTTTGAATATCCACGAGAATAAGGGCTCTCATGACAATTTACGTAATTTAAAGATGAGCTTCGTTTTCAAATCATATAGGGGTTTTGCTAGACCAACAACATAACTATGAGGATTTACAAATCGTTTAACACCTTTGTCCAATTGTGATAAGTCTTTGACTACTTTATGTTGGATTTCATGAATTGAGGGGGTTTCATAT
>JAJCYK010000084.1 GCA_029262935.1 Cytophagales bacterium
TGACCTTAACCCCAAATTTCTGTTCCTCATCGATTACCAGCAACCCTAAATCCTTAAAGCGGACATCGCGATTTACCATTCTATGGGTACCAATAAGTATATTAGTATGTCCGCTGGCTACTCGAGCCAGGGTCTCTTTAACCTCCTTGGTACTCTTAAAGCGATTCACATATTCCACGGTAACAGGAAAGTTTGACAACCTCTCAGAAATAGTTCTGAAGTGTTGCATGGCCAAAATAGTAGTTGGTACCAGAATGGCTACTTGCTTACCGTTTACGACACATTTAAATGCTGCCCTGATGGCAATTTCCGTTTTGCCAAACCCTACATCACCACATACCAACCGATCCATGGGATGAGGAGTCATCATGTCCGACTTTACATCTTCTGTAGCTTTTGCTTGATCAGGCGTATCTTCATATATAAACGAAGATTCTAACTCAGCCTGTAAAAATCCATCGGCATCAAACTCATACCCTGGCGCAGCCTTCCGTTTGGCATATAGCTCAATAAGATCCCTGGCAATTTCTTTAACTTTGCTTTTAGCCCGTTGCTTTTTCTGATTCCATTCTTGACTGCCCAATTTGTTAACTAGCGGGGCGGCACCCTCTTTTCCGCTATATTTTGAGATTTTGTGCAAAGCGTGAACGCTTATGTACAAAAGATCATCATCCCGATAAACCAACCTTAAAGCTTCTTGCTCTTTGTCATTAACTTGTACTTTTTCCATACCAGCGAAACGACCAACTCCATAATCGATATGAACGACAAAATCACCGGGTTGTAAAGTTCTTAGCTCTTTTAGGGTAAGAGCTTTGGATTTTGTGTATTTAGTTTTCGTCTTGTATTTATGGTAGCGTTCAAACAGTTGGTGATCCGTAAAACAAACTAATTTCAGATGATGGTCCACATACCCAGCTCGGAGGGTGATTGGTAAATGGTCGAATTGCAGATCTGGATCCAACTCTTCAAAAATGGCATTTAAACGATCTCGTTGGGGACTGGATTCTGCAAGTAGCAGACTATGGTAAAACTGTGCCTGATACTTTTGAAATTCGGTCACCATCAAATCAAAATTCTTCTGAAAGGAAGGTTGCGGTTCTGCATTAAATTCTAATGAATGATGCGCTTTACCATAAAACCTGTTACCAAATTCAATTGAGCAAAACCTTTTAAGTTCGGTACTCATGGAGGCTTTGTTTTCAAAGAGTAAGTGAGGTGAGGCAATAATGGTAGTACCGCCACTTGACTTGGATGTTTCGTTGTACACAGCCTCTGCTTTTTTGAAGCATTCACCGGCAATATCTTCTACTTGTTCTTGGTCTTTAACCCAGATGCAAGCATTCGCGGGTAAGAAGTTAAAAAATGATTCTCGTTGTTCCTGAGTGAGTTCTGTTTGCACATTAGGTATTATACTAATTTGCTGTAAGCTGGTTTCAGATAATTGAGTAATAGGGTCAAAAGTTCTTATACTTTCTAATTCCGAACCCAAAAACTCTAACCGAAAGGGCCACTCATTGGCATACGAATAGATATCCATAATACCCCCCCGTACCGATATCTGACCCGCTTCGTAAACGAAGTCTGTTCGTTCAAATCCGTAATCTTGCAATAGCTCATTAAGTTCACTTAGTTCCCAATTATCCCCGGGCTTTAATATCAGGGTATTACTGGCAAGAGCACGTTGATTGATTACCTTTTCTACCAGAGCTTCTGCATACGTGACAATTAATACCAGCTTTGATTTCGATTGAGTAATTTTATTTAAGATTTCAGCCCGCATCAAAATGTTGGCATTCTCCACTTCCTCAAATTGATAAGGCTTTTTGTAAGATGTCGGAAATAATAGTACTTCTTGGTTGGGCAACAAACTTTGCAGGTCATTATGAAAATAAGCAGCTTCCTCCTTATCATTCATGATGAAAACTTGAGCCCTTTTTATTGACTTCCATAAAGCTGCTACTAGCACTGCGTCTTGACTCCCTTTCATCCCTTTCAACCTTATTCTTTGAGGGTCGGATGACTTTAAGTGTTCAAGAAGAATTTGAACTATTCCGTCCTGGCGGTAATTATCTAAAAAGGAAGTGAGTTCCAAGGCTGTGAAAATTTAAGCAACAAAGGTAAAAAAATATCAAATCCAGTAGGGATAATGAACTTATTATTGCTCCATTTTTATTATATTTATGATTACCAGCATTAAACAAAGGTGTATCCCCCAGACATAGGGATAGCTTTGAATCTTCATACCAGCCGTAGCAAATATTGAGTTTAATACCCAAAACTTAACGATGCAACCAAAGAAAAATGTAAAAGTAACCCAGAAAGAAAGTAGCTTTCAACAAATAGACAAGATGCATCCGTACAAGATGTTCTTGGTGCTTGGTATCATTGGCATTAGCATGCTTTTTCTGTTTCTCATTATTGCCTATTCTTTAAGCATTTCTCAAAGTATCCTCATTGAACAGGTTCACCTTCCCAAGATGTTCACACTGGGAACTTTCTTACTTATTGCCTCCAGTTTTAGTATGTCGGCTGCACTTAAGGCGTATGAAGAGGACAACTTAAGACGCATGCATTATTCCATATTCATAACCTTGTTAATGGGAATTGTATTTGCTGGATGCCAACTATTGGGTTGGCTAGAACTTAGAGTATTGGGAGTATTTTTTGAAGGAACTTCTTCTGGTTCGTTCCTTTATGTAATTAGCGGATTACATGTGCTTCATCTCCTGATTGGATTATTATTTTTAGGTTTTGCCTTAACCAGATCTTTTAAGGTTAAACAAGATCCTATTAAGGCCTTGGTTTTAGTAACGAATCCGTTTGAAAAATTGAAGTTGGAATTAATCACTTCCTATTGGCACTACCTAGGTGCCTCATGGGTAGCCCTGTTCTTTTACTTTCTCTTTACTTATTAACTTGATATCTCGGAAAGTAGTGTTTGAACCTCCTTGGTTAAAGGGTGGTTCGGTTCGGCATTGGACCATATCTTCTCTGCAGCCAATAGGGCTTGTTGCGCCTGCTGCATTTTGTTTTCAGCGATAAATATTTTGGCTTGTTCCATTAACCCCTCTGGTTCTTGGTTAAATATTAGGAATAGATCCTCAAGTTTCTTCTGAGCATCTTTATAGCGGTTCAACAAGCGATAACAACGAATAAGTTTTATATCGTAATCATAGTTGTGCCAGGATATTGTCTCTAGATACTTTTCATAAGCCTCTGCCGCCTTTTTTAAATCCCCCTGTGCAAAATAAAGGTCGCCGTTGAGTGCAGATATACTTTGGGTATTGGCGCCAAATTTTGTTGAAAATTCAGTGAATCGATCTAAGGCTCCTTTTGCTGCTGTAAGGTCGTTTTTGTAAAGATGATATTTTATGTAGCCTAGCTCTACTCCCCCGGCAAAATCTCCAGTGAAATTCTTTTTGATATTCGCCAGGATGTTCAATATTTCAGCCTCCCTTTCTGATTCAAGGTACCACTCAACTTGAGACATTTGAGTAAATGATACATTCATAGGGCGATCAATTTGCAACAAGAGCTGCACTCTTTCATTAAATAATTCCACAGCTTTCCCGGTCTGCCCCAGGCGATGATATAGTGTCGAAAGATATCTTAAAATAGACTCTTGGTCTTGTAGTGTCTTGCCACGAGGTAATTGTTGATGGTACTTTTCCAAAGCCGCTTGGTAATTGCCCTGCCTGGCTATAATTGAAATAAGCACATTTTGAGTAACGAAATTCTCCTCCAGTAATAAAGCCTCCTCGAACTTTTCTATGGCTTGGTCATATTTACCCTGATCTCGATACAATCGTCCTAGTAACAGTGGAGCATTGACATCCTCCGGGTATTTTTGGGCATATTGATTAAAATAGTATTCAGCACTATCATATTCCTTTTTGCCAAGTTTAATGTTACCCAATGTAGTTAGGAAGATGCCACGGTTATCATCTATGGTCAGTGCTTCTCTATATACATTTTCGGCTTTTTCTATTTTTCCTGCCCACCAGTAGGCCCCGGCTAGTTGCTCATATGCTTCCAGATCTTCAGGATAAACCTCTTTCCACATGTTCAGCACTTTGTAACGCTTTTCTGCATTTTCCTCCATTAAATAATAGAGTGACTTCGCTACGAATTGTAGCTTTTCCGGAAGTACATAAAGATTATCCATTATTTTCACGAGGAATTCTTTTCCCGCCTCAATGCTGTTGCCATTGATCAGATGACCGGCTCCGTGCAACATGGCTAGTGCAAAATGCTCGTCATGTTCTAAGGACTGCACGACCATCTCACCACCTTTTATGTACTCGTTTTCGGAATAAACCAACGTTTGGCCATCGATAAACAATTGATAGGCCTTTAACGATTCAGTTAGTATATTCGATACCGCGAGATCTTCGGAGTTAGAGATATGAGATTCGGACTGACCCAAATCCTTTCTTAAAGCTATACTTAGTTGATCTAGTAGCGACCAAAATTCAGGGCCAGAAACATTTCGTTCGGCGATTAGTTTTCCGGTCTTTGTTTCGTAAAGCTCCATTTTTATGTCGTAGCCCTCACTAGATACTTCATAAGTCCCTTGTACAAAATGATCGTAATGGTAGTCTTGGGTAATTTTACGTCGTAGAGTAAAAGGAACCTCTTGAAAATCAGAGATCCCGGCTTCTTTCATTTCTTTAAAGAGTCCAAAGGGGTCGGGTACTTCCAAGTAAACATCTTGGCTCAAATCATATTGTATGGCAAATGAGATTCCGGCACCTAACCAATGATGCTCCGAATTTTCCACTGATTGTTTGAAAGGAAAAAGGGCAACCTGTTTGCGAAAATTAGAATTGGGAACCAAAAATTCCAAAGCGTTTCCATTCTCATCCTCTACAATAACCTTGCTGGCCGTCTTGCCCATGCTTTTTCCTTGCAAAAAGAAAAAAGTTAGCACAATCATTAGCACCACATTGATCGGAATGAATATCTTTTCTGCTTTGGTCCACCGGTCTGGCCCTGGTCTGCCATGAAAATAAGCAATTAAACAAACCCCTGGCAAACCACAAATAACCAATAGTAAGACTAAATCAACCCAGTAAGGCGACCACAAAAAACGCTGACAAAGCCATTCAATAAATTGGACCAAACCCCAGGAGGCAACCAAATAGGATCCTATGATTTGTGGAAATCTTCTATCCAGGAGGTCTTTCCATACGCTGGATCGAACACTGGTTTCAACCGATGTACCTGACATAATGGGCTTTTGAGGCTTTTCTACCTTACAAGATAGTAATTTATTTAATCCAGATAAATGGGAATTGTTTTTACTTTAAGTCTTGCCCAAAGGGAGCAAAACAAAGGCCCATGAGTTTGAAGTGTTGCAGTCCAAAGGGGATTCCGATTATACTAATACATAAGATAAGTCCCCATAAGATATGAGTGAGCGCAATCCAAATGCCTGCAAACAACACCCATATTACGTTTAATAAAACACTGACAGGGCTGGAAGTATTTGACAATGGCATAACTTCTTTACCAAAAGGAGCTAAATGAGCAAAGGCCAGTTTGAAACACTGTAGACCGAATGGGATACCAACTATAGTAAGACAAAGGGCGAAGCCCGCTAATATGTACTCAAAGAATATGAAAACTCCGCCAAAAATAAACCAAATGATATTTCCAATTAGCCTCATGCTAGAGGGCAATAGAAGATATGGTTTTTATTAATGAAGTTGAAAAGTTAATTACCTCCGAGAGAGGCGCAGATTGGTAAATCCAACTGAAAAGATTCTGATCAAGAGCACTGCTACCGGATACCGTAAAAGACCCAAAGATCAACAACAAAGCAGTTAGGATTCCTAGGGCTAGAGTAATGGTTCTTGATCTCTTTTTATTAATTGGATTCATGATATTTTTGTTTTCTCCTCTTGCGTATGACCAGTATAAGCCAAAAGCTGTGCCAAACTATATATTTACCCCAATTTGACAACTGAAAGGGTTTTTGGTTTAATTGGTTGCCACTATTTGTTCAATATCGCACAACTCATTGGTCGTTAACGAACGTGCAATACTATACCAAACCTTTTAACAAACGCACGCCTAAGTTCCTCAGCTCTTCATCTTTGGATTCTACCAAATGATAGACAAATACGATTTCGTCAAAATAGAAAGGGGCCAATGTTAGCCGGTTCAACAATTCCTTTTCATCAAATGGACCGTAAGCGGTTTCCTCGGTGTCCTTTGCATAGTAGACCAACCAATGGCCATGAGCAGATTCTTGCAGAAATAGCTCGAAATATTCTTGAGGGAATAAGGAATCGAAGTCAAAATAGGACTCCAGGAACACGGACTTTCTCTTACTCATCGTTTCATTGCACAGTACAATTACCGGTGGTGGCTTGGGTAAAATTCTCACTATAAATTGTCAATACCAAACTCGCGACAAAGCTATTGTTTATAATACGGTGGAAAAATTGTGGATAATAAAATTAATGATTAGTTGTTAACAACTTGGTTACTAGCTAGATTGATTCATCAAGTGAGAGATAAACCGGAGGTCATTAACCACCGATTTCTAGTTAAGCGGAAGTTATTTAGCTATAGGAAGAAACTTAATTAGATTTAATATCTCAAAGGATTCAACGATCCAAGCGGTATTGTCCGGTTAACGGTAACTTGACATAGATCGATTGCCACGGCATTGGACTGTGAAAGCGGGAGCATTTCGTTAAGAAA
>JAJCYK010000085.1 GCA_029262935.1 Cytophagales bacterium
GCAAATATCCAGTGTGTGGTGGTACCAATAGCCTGACCTTGGGCCCGGAGTCTGTTGGGGAATATTTCGGAAAGAAAAACCCAAATGACTGCACCTTGACCGACTGCATGAGCGGCAATAAACAAAAACAGCAATATCGGAACGCCTACATAGGAGTCAATGAAAAAAGCCCGTGCCACCAGGGCAAGTGAAATGATATAGCCAATGCTTCCAATAAGCATTAGTTTTTTTCGTCCAGCCCGGTCTATCAAATACATACCCACCATTGTCATTATCACATTCACCACTCCAATCCCAGCTGTTGAAAGCAGCGCCGCACTGGACCCAGACCCTGTTTGCTCCAAGATTCTGGGAGCATAATAAATGATAAAATTGATTCCTGAAAGTTGATTAAAAAATGCAATCGCAAAAGCTAGAAACACGAGTTTGTTGTAACGAGGCGACCAAATAGAGTCAGTATTTGAGGTAGTTGTGGAAGCTTTAATTTCTTGAATAGCTGCCTCTGAATCTATATTAGGCTGAAGTTGAACCAAGAGGTCCTTGGCAGTTTGATCATCTTTTTTATAAAGCACCAACCACCTGGGGCTATTAGGAACTCCAAAGATCATAATTAAATATAAGGCTGCAGGAATAGCTTCTACACCCAGCATGAAACGCCAGGAATTCGCTCCTTCACTACCTATTAACCAATTTGAGATAAACGATACTAATATGCCCAAAACTAGCATAAATTGATATAAGGCCACCAATCGTCCCCTACTGTTAGCGGGAGCAATTTCCGATATATATATAGGAGCAGCTACTGATGAAGCCCCGACACCAATACCGCCAATAAATCTAAAGAATGAAAAAGTATATGGATCCGGCGCTAAAGCTGAGCCTAAAGCTGAAACTAAAAACAGTACTCCAATCCATATCAAGGTTTGTTTACGACCTATTCTGTTACAAGGAATGCTGCCAAACATGGCCCCTATTACGGTTCCCCATAACGCCATGGACATGATAAACGTGCCATGAAACAGGTCACTAAGTTGCCAGAGGTTTTGAATAGGTTGATCTGCTCCTGAAATCACTGCAGTATCAAAGCCAAAAAGAAAGCCAGCTAAGGCCACAGTAACTGACCAACGTAAAGTTTTCATTTAATTTGGTTTGTGCAAGATGACAATTTAAGTTTTCTTCTCTTAAATTCAAGCTTTAATTGGCGATAAGCGGAACTAACCAAAGGAATTAGAACTATTCAACCATAAAAAGTCTGAAACATTACTATGAAGGGAATAATATTTGATATGGATGGCACCATGGTGGATAATATGATGATTCACCATCAAGCCTGGCAGCGCAAGTTGCGTGTTTTGGGAATGGATATGAGCCTGGAGGAGGTGAAAGAAAGCATCCATGGAGTGAACGAAGAAATTGTCGAAAGGCTCTTCGGTGATCGGTTTACTACGGAGCAACGTCGTCAAATTGCCTGGGAAAAAGAAAAAGAGTATCGAGATATCTTTTCACAAAATTTACAACCCATAGCGGGTTTAGTACCCTTTCTTGACCATTTGCAAGATCTTGGCATACCCTTAGCCATTGGTACTGCAGCTCCTCCAGAAAATGTGGATTTTGTTTTGGATAACTTGAAGTTGCGGAATCGGTTTCAATCGGTACTTCACTCAGAACACGTAAATCTCGGCAAACCTAATCCGGAAATATTTTTAAAAAGTGCTCACAATTTAGGGGTTCCCATTGACCAGTGTCTGGTTTTTGAAGACAGTGTAGTAGGTGCTGAAACGGCTTTGAATGCGGGTTGCCAAGCAGTAATAGTAACCAGTACGCATGATGAAGAGGAGTTTAAGCATTTTCCCAACATAATAAAATACATTACTGATTATCAAAATCTTAACATTAACTCTTTAAAACAGTCCGTTTAACCGTTTCTTGATTGCCAAGAGGCAATTATTTTCGCGAAAGACCGCGATCTGATTTCACTCAACGTTAACCCAGTACTGTCTTTGACTTGTTCTTCGTTCATAGCACCACAATTTATGGCTTTAATAAAATAATTAAGTAGTCCTTGGCCCGTAGCGGCATCATCAAAAACATCTCCCGTTAATGTCGCTTTTGCGGATGCTTGTACAAATTTTTTAAGCCTGTGGGCAGCATCTTCATAACTCTCCAAGAAAAATGCATACAATGCCGTGTACCTCATAGGAAGTTGAGATGGATGCAAGTCCCATCCTTGATAAAGCCCTTTATATAACGAATGTCGGATATGATCGTAGCCCATTTTCCAGGCGCCGTGGACGATAGTTTCATTTTCCTGAAGTTCATCTGGCGATAGCAATTCACCGCGATGTGGCGCAATGGGCATCACATTAGTGGCGCCATCGGAAAGCCATACGCCAGTTCCTCCCAGTGCAACTTTGGTCATGTGATGAGCAAAGTCACAAACTTGATGTCCCATATCTTGATACTTTGCTGTGATGTTGCAAGCGGCTGTATAATCATAAGTACCAAAGTGGCACGCTACACAACGACCACCCGCGGCGCGTACTAAAGTCATTAAACTGTTTCTTCCTTCTTCATTCATAACCGCTTGAGTGGTCTCCACCATCATTTCCATTTTCAGGGAACCTGCAATTATGCTGTTTTCTCGCTCCAAGATTTCAAAGATTTCCACTAATGCTTCTACCTGATCTGGAATGGTTACCTTTGGAAGCATAACTACAAAATTATCTGGTAATTGACCTTCAGTTAATGAAGCCAAAGTAGAAATAAAGATATCTAACGTTTGTACTCCCCGGGCTTTGAAATCTTCCGTAAACGGTTTAATTCTAATTCCAATGAATGGTGGTAAAGAACCCTGTTCTAGACCCTTTGCAACCTCATGGGCTGCTTTAGCCGCAACTTCATCTTCCTCAGTATCGGGACGATTACCAAACCCGTCTTCGAAATCAATTCGAAAGTCTTCTACCGGCTCGCTAGTTAATTTTTGCCGAACTTTTTCATAAACTGTATAAGCCAACCAGCAAGGGTGTTGGGCGAGGGTCTTAGCACTCATGACGTCAAGCTCCTCCTTCACTTTTGCGGCTTCGCTTTCCGGTGGCAATTGCTGATAACCAGGCATTTTTAAAACATTTGCTAAAACCACAAAATTTGGGGCATAAGTGTCAAATGCTGTTAGTGCCACCTCTCCCATCTTTTCTGCTAAATTGTATTTAAATAAATTTGCACCACCGTACACGGTATGAATGGGTTGTCTATGCTCTCTTTCTCCTGGATATAATTTTTGGAAAGCTAAATTGGCTTCCTCTAACTTATCTAGAACTTGTTGTTTGTCATTTAATGCCAAGGTCTGCTTCATAATTCGTAATTTTGCCTTACTATCGGCCGAAATCTACTTGTTTAAAATGGGATTCTTTAAGATCTTACTTTTAATTCTAAAGAATAACCAGTAACTCGTATATCACGCCTTAAGTAAAAAGAAATTATAATAATTAACACGAAATGGCGGTAAAAAGCAAAAATAAAAACAGCTCTAATTCCACCTCAAAAGTGCTTGACCTGGAACGGAATCCGGGGACACCCCTGGACTTGGATCGTATTGAGGGTATTCAGGTAAACCGTAGCGCAGTAGAAAGAAGAGCTGCCACCATGGGTAAGCGCAGATCTGTAAAAAAGGAATGGCAAGCTGCATGGTTATTAAAGGCCATAACCAGCATTGATTTAACAACTCTGGCTGGGGACGATACCCCTGGCAATGTCAGCAGGCTTTGTGCCAAAGCGCAACACCCGGTGAGACCCGACATTTTGGAACAATTGGGTATGGCCGACACGGCGCTTACAGTAGGTGCCGTTTGTGTCTATCATAATTTGATTCGTACGGCAAAGGAAGCTCTAGGTAGTTCCGGAATAACTATTGCTGCAGTCTCCACGGGATTTCCAGCCGGGCAGAATACACAGGCACAAAAACTGAACGAAATCCGATCATCTGTGCGAGCGGGTGCTAGCGAAATTGATATCGTGATCAGCCGGGGTAAAGTATTAACAGGTGATTGGAGAGGGTTATATCATGAAGTCCAAGCCTTTAGAGAAGCCTGCGGCCCCGCCCACATGAAGACAATTCTAGCCACTGGCGAATTAAGCACCCTCATAAATGTGGCAAAAGCCAGCCATGTTTGTATGATGGCAGGAGCTGATTTCATAAAAACAAGCACCGGTAAAGAAACCGTAAACGCGGTACTACCTGTGGGTTTGGTGATGGTGCGGGCAATCCGAGATTATCAGGAACAAACTGGATATAAAGTTGGATTTAAGCCTGCCGGCGGTATTAGAAAAGCTAAAGAGGCCTTAGAATGGCTCATATTAATTAAAGAGGAATTAGGTAACGATTGGCTAAGCCCTCATTTGTTTCGATTTGGAGCTAGCGGACTACTTTCCGATATCGAAAGGCAACTGGAACATCATATCACTGGAAAGTATTCTGCCGGGTACCGTCACCCCATGTCTTAAAATTGAATTTACATCGCTATGAGTATCAAGTCTATTTTTGAAACTATGAGTTATGGTCCAGCTCCTGAAAGTTCTGGAGCTGCTATGAATTGGTTGGAAGCACACGATCGAAAATTCAAAATGTTTGTCGATGGAAAATGGCAAATGCCTATCTCTAAAAAGTACCTGGACAGTGTTAATCCTGCGAATGAGGAAAAGTTGGCAAAGATTTCATGGGCCGGTCAAAAAGATGTAGATCAGGCCGTAAAAGCCGCGCAAAAAGCTTTACCCTTATGGGCGGCACTTTCTGGTCATCAAAGAGCACGACATCTCTATGCTTTAGCCAGACAACTTCAAAAACACAGCAGACTTTTCGCTGTTTTGGAAAGCCTTGACAATGGTAAAACCATTCGAGAAACCAGAGATATTGATGTACCCTTGGTAGCACGTCACTTTTATCATCATGCAGGTTGGGCGCAACTTCGAGACCAAGAACTCCCTGATCATCAAGAGGTTGGCGTAGTTGGTCAAATAATTCCTTGGAATTTTCCATTACTGATGCTCTCTTGGAAAATTGCACCAGCCTTAGCTATGGGTAATACAGTGGTATTGAAACCCGCGGAACTTACTTCGTTAAGTGCGTTACTGTTTGCAGAACTATGTGAAAAAATTCAATTGCCTAAAGGTGTGGTGAATATTATAACTGGAGCGGGAGATACAGGGTCCTTTTTAGTGGATCATCCAGCAGTGAATAAAATTGCTTTTACGGGATCTACGAGAGTTGGGCAAATAATTCGAAAAAGTACTGCTGGCAGTGGCAAGAAAATTTCCTTAGAACTTGGGGGCAAATCTCCTTTTGTAGTATTTGAAGATGCGGATTTAGACAGTGTAGTGGAAGGTGTAGTTGATGCCATTTGGTTCAATCAAGGACAAGTTTGCTGTGCTGGGTCAAGGCTATTGGTGCAAGAAAGCATCGCAAAGAATTTATATAAAAAGATTCGTGCGCGCATGGAAAAATTGCGAGTAGGTAACTCTTTGGACAAATCTGTGGACATTGGCGCTATTGTGTCTCCTATGCAACTAAAAACCATCCAAACCTTAGTGGAACAAGGGGTCAAGGAAGGAGGCGAACTCTGGCAGCCCTCATGGGCCTGTCCTACTGATGGATATTTTTATCCGCCATCTTTATTTACCAACGTTTCTCCTTCATCTACAATTTCTCAAGTGGAGATATTCGGCCCGGTATTGGTAGCCATGAGTTTTAGAACCCACCAAGAAGCAGTCAAGCTTGCCAATAACACGCGTTATGGCTTGGCCGCCAGTCTTTGGACTGAAAATATTAATCTGGCATTGGATATTGCACCTAAAATAAAAGCGGGAAGCGTTTGGATTAACTGTACGAATGTCTTCGATGCCGCCTCTGGATTTGGCGGTTATAAAGAATCTGGATTTGGTCGAGAAGGGGGAAAAGAAGGATTATACGAATACTTAAAGCCCAAACTTAAGTTAAGTGACAAAGCCATTAAAAGGCCCTTAAAAAATCATCAACTTCCAATGAACGGTACCATAAATGCTATCGATCGTACAGCTAAGTTATACGTGGGTGGAAAACAAACCAGGCCCGATGGTGGGTATAGCATCTCCATCACCAATTCTCTGGGAAAACCTATGGGAGAAGTTGGTGAAGGCAATCGTAAGGACATTAGAAATGCCGTTGAAGCCGCACATGGAGCGTCCAAATGGCGGGACATGACCGGACACGCACGAGCTCAAGTTCTTTACTACTTGGCAGAAAATCTGGCTGCAAGAAGCAAAGAATTTAGTGAACGACTGATGTTGGTTAATGGCTTAAGTGCAAAAGAAGCCCAGCAGGAAGTAGAGCTAAGCATCCAAAGACTTTATACGTATGCTGCTTACGCAGACAAATATGATGGGCAGGTACATCATACTACCTATCGAAACGTGACATTAGCCATGCCAGAGGCGATTGGTGTGATGGGTGTTATATGTCCGCCACAATTTCCTTTATTAGGATTCATTTCCACAGTGATACCAGCAATTGCTATGGGAAATACCGTAGTGGTTGTCCCTTCCGAACAAGGGGCTTTATCAGCCACTGATTTCTATCAAGTAATGGACACATCAGATCTTCCAGCAGGCGCAATAAACATTGTAACCGGTCCCGCTGAAGAGCTAACTATGGTATTAGCAAATCATTATGATGTTGATGGTATTTGGTACTTTGGCACAGCTTCTGGCAGCAAAAGGATTGAACTGGCAGCAGCAGAAAACATGAAACGTACTTGGGTCAACTATGGCTTGCACAGAGACTGGAGAAAAGCCCATGAAGGTGCTGGTAAAGAGTTTCTAAGACAGGCCACTCAAATTAAGAACATTTGGATTCCATACGGAGCTTAAGCTGCAACCATACGATCCAAAACCGTTTTGATTAACCCGTCAATGGTGGTACCGTGGTCTTTGCTGTACTGTCTTATTACTCTATTGGCAATAATCGCACAACAAGTACAACATTGATGTCCCAAAGCTTTACCCAAGCCATAAAGTGCTGAAGTCTCCATTTCAAAATTGGTTATTCGATGTCCCTCATAATTAAAACTTTGTAGCGATTCGTTGATCTGCTGGTTTTTCAGTTTAAGGTTTAGCTGTCGCCCCTGTGGCCCATAAAATCCGGTGGCAGTAGCGGTAATTCCAGGAATCATATCGCGACCAAGTCTTTCAATTAACTGGGAAGACCCTGCAACTAGGTAGGGTTTGGCCAGTTGGGAATCCCAATTTAAGTGGCTATTAATCTTATCATTTAATGACGTTTCTGGCTCAGAAAACTGGTACTGGTAATAGTAGATCAACCCATCAAACCCTAAGCCATGTGTTGAAATAACACAAGAATCAACACCCATATCTCCATGTAGTGCTCCAGAAGTGCCAATTCTAATTAAATTTAGGGATCTTTTAGTAGCCTTGGGTACTCTTTTGTCAAGATCGATGTTTACGGCAGCATCCAGTTCGTTAATTACTATATCAATGTTATCTGTCCCAATGCCTGTGCTTAACGCGGTAAATCGTTGTCCTCGATACCTTCCAGTGTGCGTCACGAACTCTCGGTTTGACATTTCAAATTCCAACGTATCAAAATGCTTGCTAATTCTAGCTACCCGGCCCTGATCGCCCACTAAAAATACCGTGTCCGCTATTTGATGTGGTTTCAAACAGAGGTGATAAACACTACCGTCATCATTAAGCACCAATTCAGATTCCGCAAAGCTTTGACCATCCATAAGGCATAACAGTTAAATTGAACTTAAATATAAGTTAACGAAACGAAAGCGTAGGTTTAGGCGTTTAAAATTTCGTTAACACTAAATAATTGAGTAGCTTATTTTGACATAGGCAATTAACAGCATTCGTATTTATGAGCATACATATTGGAGCACAACCCGGAGAAATAGCAGAAACTGTCTTATTACCAGGCGATCCCCTACGGGCACGGTTTGTAGCCGAAAACCTATTGGAAAACGCGGTCTGCTACAATGAAGTGCGAGGTATGTACGGATATACAGGTTCCTATCAGGGTAAAAAAGTTTCCATCCAAGGATCTGGGATGGGTATACCATCCATAAGTATTTACGCACATGAGTTGATCCATGATTACCAGGTGAAGAACCTCATCCGTGTAGGAACATGCGGTTGCATTCAAGAAGAGCTTGATTTAGGTTCTATAGTTCTGGCCATGAGTGCCTCTTCAGATTCAAATACGAACCAAATGGTATTCAAAGGGTTACACTATGCACCGACCGCTGATTACCATTTGCTTAGCCTGGCACATAAAAAGGCCGAAGAGATGGGTTTACAAGTAATTGTAGGCAACATTTTAAGTTCGGACCTATTCTATTTAGATGATCCTCAAAGATACAATGTATGGATCGATCACAACGTGATTGGCATAGACATGGAAACTTCTGCCCTCTACACCATGGCTGCTAGGTCCAATATAAGGGCGTTGTCCGTATTAACGGTAAGCGATAATATCATTACGGGTAATGTAAGCACATCTCAGGAGCGGCAAGAGAAATTCATGGATATGATCAAGATCGCCTTAGAAGTCGCTCTGGAGCAAGAATAGTTTGTTTAAAAGAAGGCTCGTAACTTACTCTTTTGGGTTTTTACAAACCTTCCTTACTATTTACCTTATCTTTTAAAAATGTATCTGGTAATAAAGATTCCTTGTCTGTCAACTTCTCCTCCATCACTTTCCACACCACTAGTAACAAAAACAAGCTCCCAGCCTTCAGCTGCTAATTCATTTA
>JAJCYK010000086.1 GCA_029262935.1 Cytophagales bacterium
GATCCCTAGCCAGAAACAACTCCTTTTTACTATTGTCGTAAATCGCCAAGGCAAAGCAACCATTAAAGTCTTTTAGGCAAGAGGGGCCTTTGTGGATGAAACTTTGTAAAACCACTTCAGTATCACATTCTGAACTAAATGAAAGACCCTGATTTTGCAGTTTTTGTCGTAGATCCGCGTAATTGTACAATTCCCCGTTATAAACGATAGTATAACGACCTGAAACATCGGACATAGGTTGATTACCTAGTGGGCTGGGATCTATTACCGATAGTCGACGGTGACCCAAACCGACGCGTTCTTCAATATAAGTATTTTGGTAATCTGGGCCGCGGTGGGCCAGTTTCTCGGTGGCTTGGGCCAAATGGATCATATGCATTCTTCCCAGTTCGTTAAATGCCAGAATTCCGGTTACACCACACATAGAAATACCACGTTTTATTGCTGGACTAAAATAGTATTTATGACGGTATTATTTTCATTTCATCCTATATTTGAAATCTAGGGCCTAATTTTTCGTTAAAGCAAAAACAGCTTATCTCTTGAAAGTCATTTTTTGTATTTTTTTGACCTTGTGTTTGGGTAGTTGCACTACCATAAAGAAGGCCAATGTGGTTGACTTTAAAATTCACAAAGCCATCAGCACGGCTCGTACCTATACCGGCACACCTTATCGCTACGGGGGCACCACCAAAAGAGGGATGGATTGCAGCGGATTGCTTTGTGTTTCCTATCAAAGTGCTGGACTACAGTTGCCAAGAACTTCCGACGCACAAAGTAAGATGGGCCGGCAAGTAAGATTAGGAGAACTAAAACCTGGCGACTTGGTTTTCTTTGCCGCCAAGAAAGGACGTAGAAAAATAACTCATGTGGGAATGGTAACAGTTATTAAGAATAGCAAAGACATCCAATTTATTCACAGTTCTTCAAAATTAGGAGTAGTGGAAAACAACCTGCTTTCAAGTTACTACAAAAGTATTTTTGTGAAGGCTCGAAGGCCGTTTTAAAATATCAATAATTCACTTATATTTGCTGTCCCTTGGGGCATTAGCTCAGCTGGCTAGAGCGCTACGCTGGCAGCGTAGAGGTCATCAGTTCGACTCTGATATGCTCCACAACACAGTACGAGTATGAGGAACCTGTTCCGAAATGCTCGTACTGTTTTATTTCAAGAGATAGTCATTAATCAAAAGGAACTTAAAAGGCAGCCGTACTAATAAATGCTTGAAGTCGTTTTTAATTTAATCGACTCCACACATTTATGGTTTACCTTAAGGTTTTTCTCATAATTGCTCTTTTGCCCACCCTGAATTCAGTTAAGGTGACAGCATTGAGCAATGAAACAGGTCCTTGCGAAATAACCCTTTTACTTGACGGTGTCACGCTGAATCCGAATGATGGATTAACTTTGGAGTCAGCTAAGCAGTTGACCGTAGTTCTTGATGAATTGGGCTGTAAAAAAGATATAAACGAAGAAATCAACTTGGAGCTTACTTTAGCTCGTGGGATCAGACCGCTAGAAAATAATCAGGGCAAAAGAATTAGGGTTTTGAAAAGCCCTAATGAGTTAAGTAAATATTCCCTTTCAGAATTACTTGGTCCCGCGAAGCCCGGAGATCGATTGATCCTAAATTTTACAAATACTGGCCTCAAAGCAATCTCTATAGAGCTACTTTGATCTATACTATAAAAAAAAGCGTCAGCTTTCACCAACGCTTTAATGCTAAATTCATCTTTCGAAATTCGATTACCGGTGATAAGCCGGAGACCACTTAGCGCCTTCGTGTTTCATCTCATGCTGAATCCACAGCTTCGCATTGTTGTCGATTAAGAATTGCTCCACCAGGTCCATAGAGGCCAAGCTTTGGTCTTTGTCGGAGTTGAAACTGGGGACTCCTTTATTCTCCCGGTTTTTAGTAAAATGATACAAATCACCAGAAAGTACAATAGGGCCGGTCTCTGGTAAATTGATATAAAGTACCTGATGGCCAGCGGTGTGACCAGGAGCCCTCATGATTACTACAGAACCATCCCCAAACACATCGTGGTTACCCGTTAGTTTCACATAGGCATTGCCTTTAAGGGAGTCTAAAGCGCTGGCAGGGCGCTCCTCATTTTCAAATAGGCTCTTGTATTCTTCCTCTTGTAATAATATGGTGGCGTTATTAAACAGCGGCATATTGCCGGTATGGTCAAAGTGTTCGTGAGAAACCGCCAAATAATCGATGGTGGCGGGGTCAACGTCAATCTCTGCAAGTTGGCTGCTTAGGGTCTTTGGCATTTTTACCAAAAATGCAGGACTGTCATTACCTTCTGTAGAATCTGCCAAAGCATCAGGCAGCCCGGTGTCCCAGATAAGAGTCCCTTTATCATGCTTAATTAAATAAGCAGAATTGGTAAAGTGTACTTGTTGTCCTTCATCAACTCCCGGGTTAAATATGGAAATGTCTTTAACCAAAATGTCTCCTACTTCAAAGGCGTAAAGTGTTAAAGGTTCCTCAATAACTTCCTCTACTACTGTGTCCGTTTGGTCGTCTTCCGATTTTTGGGTGGTACAAAATGTTAAGGTAAAGAGAACAGAATAAATGAATAGATAAAAAATTGGTTTCATAGTCTTAAAGAAATTTATGGTCATTTGAAGTCGCTAAATTACGCATTGATCTCGAAATAGTAATACCTGTAGCGGTTCGTACGTAAACATACAAACTTAAACCACTGATAGTAGCTGTTCAAGATGTTTTGAAAGTCTTATATGTCATAATAAGGACAATAATTGAAACTGAATGTTGCACCCATTGTTTAATTTATCCAAGATTCGATTATACAGATTAAAGATTATTAAGCACATAAATTACATGTATGAGGTTAGTTAATGCCATCTAGTTAAAGTAGTACTTTATTAATAGCGCTAGTCTGTATCGGGCTCTATTTTAATGCTTCCTCATTCCATCTAGAATATATTACTACGCAATTCTTGGAAGCGTACAGTTTACTATAAACGAATTATGGTAGATAATTTGCCCCAACATTACATTTTTGAATAGATGAGGATTAGTGACAATTTTATTTAAAAAATGAAACCCACACCCTCTAATTAGCTCAATTGACAATAAATGCTAAGTGACAGCCATTTTAAGGCGTTACATATTGTGAAATTTTTATAAAATTTATAAAGAATATTACATTTGGAAATAATTGGGTATATTGGCCAATAATTTTTAAGTCTACTCTTTACTTTTTTTATATGGCCAAGTTAAAAAATATCATTAAACAGCTTTCTGAACCCGATTTTATTGCGATCCATGATTCGCTGATGGAAAACGGTGCGGATAAGTCTGCATACTTGTTAAAATCCATGCGTGAAAAGTCCACTTCTGACAATAAGATTATGTCGGAGTTAGGAGTAAACACAAACGCCTACTATACTTTACGTTCCCGGCTAAACCAAAAAATTGAAGAGTACTTACTTCAGCAGCTAGAGAGTCCCAGAACGGATTTGCTGAAAAAAGTGGCCAACATCAATGAGATAATTTTTACTAAAAAGAAGGCAATTGCAATTGCCACTTTGAAAAAATTGGAGAAGGAGCTTTTGGATTACGACTTATCAAATGAGCTAACGATCATATATAAGTCTCTAAAGAAGCTACACATCAATCATCTCGATCATTACAATTATTCTCAATCTTATAACCAACACGTAGCGTATATGTTGGCAGTTGATAAAGCTGAAGATCTATTGGGCGAATATTTCAAAAAGTACGGACAATACACTTTATCCGATAACGAAACTGAAAAATTGGGTCTTACCCTATTAAACAAAGAAATGAACAATGTGGGTGCGTTGTACAAATCGCATCGACTCTATGTCTACCAAAGTTGTTTAAACATTTTCCATCGCTTATTTGTGGAAGTAGAAGAAGACAGCTTGGATGACGATTTGGAACCTATTGAAGATGTTTTAGCAAAAATCCAAAAGACCTTTGATGATTACAACCTAGATTCTATCTACCATCACTTGAAAATTGTTTTCGAATTCCTAAAACTGGAATACTACAATCATTACCGGGTATATCGCAAAGCCGAAAAGTACTTCGAAGAAGTAAATGAAGACACTGCATTGTTGTTATCCAATTACAATTTGTATACCTATCCTTCCCAATTTCTTATCACCAAACTAGAACGGCATAAGCGCTTAGGTTTAGAAGCCGAGATGTATGAGGAGAATGAAGGAATCTTTTTCGACTTTGAGGTGGACAAAAATGACATCCCTCAATATGTTACCTATATGGTATATCGAGCCTTGTCTTGTTACTATGTGCAAAGATACGATCAAGCATCCCGTTGGATCAACAACTTGCTAAACGAAGTTAGTCTTAAGAAATACCCCAACACGCAACTTGAGATAAAAGTAATTCTAGCCTTACAATACTGTTTGCTTAATGACTATGATTTATTCAATCAACTAATCAATAGCATTCAACGACAGATTAGGATCATAGGCAAAGACAACTGCGAGCATTTACTAATCTTCACC
>JAJCYK010000087.1 GCA_029262935.1 Cytophagales bacterium
CTACAACGTAAAAAAGAAACTTATTATGCACATTTAAATATACCTTCTGCAGACCTGCCGCGCTTTTTGCAGCTGCCTGACTTCCGGAATAAGCACTACATCATACACCTGGATGATATTATCAAAATGAATTTAAGGTACGTGTTTCCCGGGTATAAAGTACTGGGATGTTATGCTATCAAACTTAACAGGGACGCGGATATGGATATTGAAGACGAGTACACTGGTGATTTAATTGATAAGATTCGCAAACAAATTGAAAAACGACAAATCGGTATACCTGCACGGTTTCTATACGATGGCGAAATGCCGCAGGACTTAAAAGAATTTTTGGGCCGGACATTCCAACTTTCACAAGATGAATTAATAAAAGGAGGTCGGTATCACAATCTTGACGATTTGATGAAGTTGCCCAATCCTGTGGGGAGTAAGCTAACTAACCCACCCATGCCCGCTTTACACAAACCAGATTTGGATGGAAAAGATAGTATTATGCTAGCTATGGCAGTTAAGGATCAGGTTTTGCATTTCCCCTACCAAAGCTATGATTATGTGCTGCGGTTTTTCAATGAGGCAGCAATCGACCCGTCAGTGACACATATCAAGGTCACTCTTTACCGGGTAGCCTAATTCACTGATTGCCAACGCTCTGATCAGTGCCGCAAAAAATGGTAAACAGGTAACCGCATTCGTTGAAGTAAAGGCAAGATTCGATGAACTGAATAATTTAAAATGGGCAACGAAGATGGAGGAAGCCGGAGTTAAGTTAATATACAGCTTACCTGGACTAAAAGTACATGCCAAGGTGGCTCTAATTTCCAGAAGCAGAAAATCTAAAAATCAAGATTATGCTTATTTTGGTACCGGCAATTTTCATGAAGGAACTGCTATGATATACTGCGATCATGGCTTGTTGACCTGTCGTAAAGCCTTAACTACTGAACTCTCCACGGTTTTTGATTTTTTGGAGACCCAAACAGTGATGCCCGAGCTCAAGCACCTTTTGGTAGCTCAACATAACATGCAATCTCGCTTTCTGGAATTAATTGACCAGGAGATCGTACAAGCCTCAAAAAAGAACAAAGCTCGTATCGTGATTAAGCTTAATAACATTGAAGACAGGGTAATGATAGATAAATTGTATGAAGCTAGTGAGGCAGGGGTTGAGATTGTAATGCTAATAAGAGGTATTTGTTGTTTGAAACCCGATCAACCTTACAGCAAGAACATACGGGTGGTAAGATTGGTTGATGGGTTTTTGGAGCATGCCAGAATATTCTTGTTCCACAATGCAGGTGAAGAAAGTTTGTTCTTAGCATCGGCAGACTGGATGAATCGCAATTTATACCGCCGAGTTGAGGTGGGTTTTCCTATTTATGACGGGGAAGTAAAGGAGGAGATTTTACAGTTCTTGGACTTTCAACTCACCGATAATGTTAAGGCCTATGACCTTGATGCTAACCAGACCCATATCAGAATGGAGAATACTTCGGTGAGCCAAGTAAGAGCACAATGGCATATTTATGAGTGGTTGAAACTAAAAATCACTGGCAGTAAGCCTTAAATCCTCCAGTTTGGTCTCTACTACCTTTTTTAAACCTTGACCTGATACTAAAAGCATAGCATCAAAATGAGCCTTGGCAATTTGTTCTCTAAAATCACAAGAGAGCAACTTTTTGCATTCTTCCAAGTGGTTTACGAAACCACTTCTGGTGATGATAGCAGGCATGGTCAAATCAACTAACATTTGATGTTTGGAATGCTTGATGCCTCGTTTCGGAAAACCTGTGCCTTTTACTAAATAATGCAAAAACACCCGAGCTAGTTTTTTGCTGTGAATTACATTAGGTTCCTCTTTACCCCATTGCCAAAATTTCAAACCTTTACGATAATAATAGGTGCTTACTCCCTGTGATTCCGTAAAAACTTCGTCCGCTTCAGCCTGTTTTTTATTAAGCCTAATGGAAACTAAGATCGTTTTTGGGTTTTTAGTGTACAGGTTGTTGGCATTTTTTACCCTGTCATTATTCGAAATATCAGTGGACGATGGTGACAAAATTCGATAAGCTACCTGATTTTCTTTGCACATTCGTGCAATTCTTTTCACGATGTCTCGGCTGAACTCCCCTTCATAAAGGGTCTGTCCACCAGTCAGAATTGGACTTTGTTTTCCAGGGGATTGATAGATTCCATCAATGAACCCACCATGCGCATGGTCCAAAAGCCATAATATGGTATTTTTACTATGGGGCAACGACAAGGAATTAGGTATACAGCAGCAAAATAAGGTAACTTAAGATAAATACATAGAGTAGAAATACTGAATTGTCTTATTGGGTGTTAAATCTTTGTCTCTGGACTTTGCGTATTAGTATAAAATAATACTTTTTATTTTGGACGATCACCGAATACTATCAGAAATTAGAGATGGGCAGAGCTCGGGTTTGGAAGTCCTTTTTAAGAAGTACTACCAACACCTGACCAATATTGCTTTTTACGTTACTAAAAACAAGCCAGTTGCTGAAGACCTCGCTCAGGAGTTGTTTGTGGCCATTTGGGAGAAACGAAACCAAATGGGAGATATCAAAAACTTAAAAGGGTACTTGTCAATTGCTATTAAGAACCGATCCTTAGATTTTATCAAATCACAGCAACTACAGGAGTCTCATTTTGGAGAATATTTAAAAATGAGCGAAACGTTGACCAGGGGTTCTGGTGAGGATCTAGAATCCCTAAGGAATCACCTTGATAAGGGGTTGTCACAGCTTCCGCCCAGATGTCAATTGATCTTTTCTCTTAATCGTTTTGAAGGACTTACGAATGATGAAATTGCTTCCTACTTGGAAATTTCCAAACGCACGGTAGAAACCCAAGTATCCAAAGCCCTGCGGATTCTTAGGGTAGAGTTGAAAGATGCATTTGACGCTTACCTTAGCTTATTTATTTTTTAAATTTTTCACTCAGCCGTACGTGTTGTGTTAAGCTCATCTGTCTTAAGATAAAAGAGCACCTAACATGGCAACAGATACCATATTCCTTTGGTTTAATCAATACCTAAATGGGGACATCTCTATTGAAAATAGCAAGCAACTAGAAGCCTGGTTGGCGGAGTCTGCTGCCAACAAAAGATTGTTTGATCAGGTGAAAGCCATGTGGGAAGTAACGGGACAGGTGTCGTTGGATTTAGACTTGGATTTAGACGAAGCTTGGGAACAAACACGTGCCAAAATCACCTTACAAAAAAGTACCTCAACCCCTACTTTTAAATTAGGCTGGTGGTACAAAGCCGCAGCCGCAGTCTTAGTAGTCGCCATTACGGGGGCCATATTCTTTTTTTATAACACCACAAAGCGACATGTCTACGAAACCATAGCTCAACAAACGAAATTAGTGCAACTGCCAGATGGTTCTCAGGTCTGGTTAAACGAAAATTCTAATTTGGCCTTCCTCCAGGGGTTCTCGAAAGATCATAGAACCTTGGATCTTGAAGGAGAGGCGTTTTTTGAAGTAACTAAAGATTTGCAATTGCCTTTCGTGGTAAGAACGAATACTCTTAATAGCACCGTACTGGGCACATCATTTCATGTTAGAAGCATTCAATCACAAGACGTTTCGGAAGTTACAGTAGTGACCGGAAAAGTGGGCGTGACCATAAATGATGGTGATAATATGACCTTACTAACTCCCGGAACGAAGATTCAGTATGATACCAGGACCAAAGTCCTACAGAAATCATCCAATGAGGACCCCAACTTTCTTGCCTGGAGAAATAAGAAACTAATATTTGAAAACACCCCACTAGTTGAAATTCAAGAAGCACTTGAGGAGTACTATCATGTGCAAATACATATTGATAACATGGATATAGCAACCTGTCAATTAACCAGTAATTTTGACGACCCCACTTTGGAAGAGGTATTAGAGGTCATAGCATTGACCCTTGACCTCGAGTACACCAAGGAGGGAGCGTCGTATCGGATTACTGGCGAAGGCTGTAATGTACAATAGCAATAAACCATGAAATCGATGAAAGGAATTATCTTAATGGCATTTTTGCTTGTAACCCCATTTTGGTTACAAGGACAATCAAAAAGCTTAAATAAGAAACTAAGTATAAACTATCAAGACACCTCTTTGGAAGAAGTGTTGGAGGGTATTAGTACTGCTACTGGGGTAAAGTTCTCCTACAGCAGCAATAAAATCCCCATGAAAGAGCGCGTAGATGCTGAATTTAACCAACAAACCTTAGAAGAAATTCTCCGAGCCGTGCTGAAGGACTTCCCTGTAGCATTTCAAATACAAGGAGATCGTATTATATTAAGGCAAACGGATCTTTATCAGACCATTAGAGGACGGATAACCGATGTTGATAGCCAAGTTTCTATTTTTGGGGCTTCCGTGATAGTATCGGGTTCAGACCCTTTATTAGGTGCCACTACTGACGATATGGGATACTTTCGAATAGAAAAGGTTCCTGTTGGCAGGCAGAGTTTAAGGATCCAGTCGGTAGGCTTTCAAAATAAAGACCTCCCAAATATATTAGTAAGTGCCGGTAAAGAAACGGTGTTGGAAATCAAAATAAAGGAATCCATTACCCGCATGAAAGAAGTACTTGTAAATGCCGTGGGTGTGGGTGCGGAACCGGTAAATGAACTAGCAACGGTTAGTGCCAGAAGCTTTACTGAAGAGGAGACGCGACGATACGCGGCCAGTGTAGGGGATCCTGCTCGTTTAGTAACCGCCTATGCCGGGGTGGTGCAGGGTGATGATGGTAGCAATGAAATAATCATCAGAGGAAACTCTCCCCGGGGATTGCTTTGGAAACTGGAAGGAGTAGAGATACCAAGCCCCAATCATTTCTCATCAGAAGGAGCTGCCACCGGAGGAATTAGCATGTTTAGTACGCAAGTAATCGCTAGGTCCGATTTCTTAACCGGTGCTTTTCCGGCGGAGTACGGCAACGCACTAAGTGGCGTGTTTGACGTGCGCCTGCGTAAAGGGAATAACGAAAAAAGAGAGTATACACTTCAAGCAGGGTTACTAGGTCTGGATGTTGCCGCTGAGGGCCCCTTTAAAAAAGGAAAATCAGGCTCATTCCTTTTTAATTATCGATACAGTACCTTAGGTTTGCTAGATGCCTTAGGGTTCAATTTGCAAGATGAGAATGAGACAAATATTTTTCAAGACCTCAGTTTTAAATTGCATTTACCCACGGCCAAAGCTGGGGCATTTACCGTGTTTGGATTGGGTGGTCTGAGCAAGTTTAAAGAAAATGTAGCCAATGCGTTCGTCGACTTGGAAAGTTACGACATGGGCGTTGTCGGTCTATCACACGAATACCTTTCCGAAAGTAACACTTATATAAAATCCGTGGTATCCTGGTCAGGCACTCAATTGGCAGATGACTTCGACGATATTAGAGTGGCTCCGGAAACCGTACGCTCAGATACTAAGTTCAAGAAGTCCTATCTCAGATTAGGTGTTACTGCCGGCAAGAAATTCAATGCCCAACATTTATTGGAGTTCGGAGGAGTGTATTCAGCGTTGTCATTTGATTTTCAGGAAACCAATGTAAATACCTTTAGAGAGGACCCATTTAAGCAAATCGATCGCTTTAAGGATCAAGACAACTCAGGGGCCTGGCAAGGGTTTGGTACCTATAAGTATCATGTAAATGACAAGTTGTCCTTGATAGGCGGTGTGCATGTGTTGCATTTTAACTTTAATAAGGAAACTACAGTAGAGCCACGAGCCGGTATAAAATGGCAATTTAAAGAGAACCAGGCCTTATCCGCTGGTTTCGGTGTGCACAGCAAAATAGAGTCCTTGGAATATTATTTAGGAAGGTTTGTGGATTTAGATGGGACGACAACCCAACTAAATCGAAATC